>NZ_JAYMEM010000006.1:0-299265 GCF_037029465.1 Mesoflavibacter sp. CH_XMU1404-2
ATATAAAACCCTTTTTTAATCCCACAACCCTTTTTTTAATCTTTTTTTATCTTTTTTTTATTTTCCTTTTTTGAACCCTTGTTTTCAGCACTTTACACAGCAAACTTTTTTAATGTTTTTTATTCTCACCCCTACTAATCCCTTTTTATGTAATTATTATAGTGCTTTCTGATTTAATATATAGATAGTTTATCTTTAAAAAACCTCACTGATTTACCCGCGTTAGGGATTAAAAGACTTGTCTGAACTGTTTTTTATCTCCCACAACCTTGATAAACGATATTTGCCCTTGCCTTTTGTAATTACCTCTTTATATAAACATCTTCTCCCCTAAAAAAAGAGAACAGTGAAAGACCTATCCTAAAGGAAACGCTATAAAAAGAAATTCCACACTAAACCAAATCGCACTGCAAAGTCACGGAATGGTTGGTTTGGTGCTGAGTAATAATTATACCCTGTAAAAGCCGAATTGAAGTGTTCTGCTTTTAAAAAGATTCGGGTTTGGCGAATTTTTGCGTTTATAAAAAAGTCTAGTCTTGGAAATCCTCCTAGCTTTTGTTGGTTTTGAGTATAAAATTCTGCTAGTAATGGATCGTATCCATTCATATTGTATTCTGTGAAGTAATTAAAAATGATTCCTGTTTGAAGGAACATTGCTTTTTTAAAGACGTGATTTGAATAGTATAATGTATTACGTGTTACTATTTGAGGTACGTTTAATGTATTATTTTCATCAGAGACATTTTGATATAGTATTGTGTTATCTAAAGCGAAGTTTTTATATCTTATCTCTTTTTGAAGTTTTGCTCTTAGATATGTAATTGTTGCATTGTTTTGAAAAGGCTTTACGTTACCGTCTTCGTTTTTTGCAAAATAGACATTATCTGTTATGGTATTAAAGTCTAAAGATAGGTTTACATATTTATCTGACTTTATATCAAAAACTAGTTGTTGCGTCTTTATATTATTGAAATTGTTTTTCCAATTATAATTTACATAATCACTTTGATATAATAAGGTATTAAAGTTTGGCGCTACAGAATGATGATTTATCCCTACGGACGCATCAAAGTTTTCACTTAGTTTGTACCTTGCTTTTGCTGACAGAAAATTTGAGTCATAGTCACCAACGACATTTAATTGAGCTTCACCAGACAACAAGAATCCTTTATATTGCTTTTTGTACTTACCTCCTACACTTAATATATCCCCTTTAATTCTGTTTGGTATTGTTCCTGAATCTAAATACAATACTTTGTCATAACCATAATTATAATTGTTATGACTTACATTAAATTGAACATTGCCAATTATTCCGTTAGTATAATCTACTCTTAATTGATTATAAAAACGCTCATACTCATTTCTATCTACTAGATTTGAGGTCTTAAAAGCTTCTCCAAAATAATCATCGCTCCTACTTTGTTCAAACTTATATATTTTATCTTCTAACATCATTACATGACCTACTTGTAACTTATTGGTTTGTGTAGAATCGTTTTGTTTAATTATATCATATGTATGGTTAAGATAAAATCGTTTTCCCAAAAATAAACTTTCGGCATTTTCAAAATTTACTTCAAAAACACCTCTATCTAAGAAATCTTCATCTCCAGTTTCAAAAAACTCAATACTTTCATCTGTAATACCTCCATTTTCTTCATTTAAAATATCTTGAGAGGTAAAGTGCATATTAGCTATATATCTATTGTTTTTAGTCTTGTAGCTTGCTGTCATCCTTAAGTTTCCTGTACTTGATAAAGAATTTTGATAAAATCCCAAAGATCGCATTCCTTTGTATGCAATAGATAAATTAAGTCGTTTTGAAGTGTTTACCGTAAAAAAAGCATCTAATTGCTGACCTTGTGTGAAAGCTGTTTTATAGTAAATCTCTGTTAAAGGCGTCGGGACATGGTAATAATTAACATCTTCCGCATTTAGATAATTAAAATGTTTTGCGTTAGCACCAAATTTGGGTAATAAATTATTATCACTAAAATTATGCGTCAAACTATTATACGTTTGTCCAACATTAGCAAAAGGCATTAAACCAAAATCATCACGTCTTAAATAGTTGTACTTGTATTCTTTTTTTATTGAAAGTGTAGTATCTAAATAAGTAGTATCTCTTTCTGAAGTGATTATTAAATAATCTGTTATAACAGCATCTGGATTTTTAACACCTTTTGATTTAGAAAAACTTCTGTTATCTGTAGAATCAGAAAACTTAGAATTACTAGATTTAGGTTCTAAGCTTCTATCATCTCTTAATATTTGTTTGTTTTGAGCGTTAACAGATAACACCACAAAAATTAAAATTATGCTGAAAATTATTTTTTTCATTAAATGCTGACTATTTTAGTCTTTTAATTTTATTAAAATTATCTAAGTGCCAAAAATAGCAAATATCTTTATGGTATTTGATTTTTAGTAAAGAAAGGCATAAAACTATAATTTTTAAACGTTTTATTATTCATTTTATTTAATGCTTAAACTAAATTTTTCTGGTTTAAATCTTGAATGCGGTACAGATGAAGCTGGTCGTGGTTGCCTTGCTGGACCTGTTACTGCAGCTGCTGTTATTTTAAAACCCGATTTTAAAAACTTAATCTTAAACGATTCTAAACAAATAAGCGAAAAAAAACGCGACATTTTAAGACCTATTATTGAAAATGAAGCTTTGTGTTTTGGGTTTTCTCATATTTATCCTGAAAAAATTGACGAGATAAACATTTTAAATGCTTCAATTTTAGCAATGCACAAATCTATTGAAGCTTTAAAAAAAACACCAGAATTTATCATAGTTGATGGTAACAAGTTTAAGCCTTTTAATGAAATTCCGCACGAAACTATTATTAAAGGTGACGGTAAATTTTTAAGTATAGCTGCTGCTTCGGTTTTGGCAAAAACGTATCGTGATGAGTATATGAATAAAATCCATGAAGAATTCCCCATGTATAATTGGAAAAAAAATAAAGGTTACCCAACAAAAGAACATCGCGAAGCCATTAAAAAATTTGGTATCACAAAATATCACAGAAAATCTTTTAGGCTATTACCTGAACAATTGAAATTAGAACTGTAACTTTCTATCTTTGCATAAACCCTCATAATTTATATGAAACATTTTTGGTATTACCTTTCAATAGTATTCTTAGTTTTTTCTTGTAATTCGGATTCAAAAAAAGTTAAGGTTGTAGATTTTATTTCAGAAAGTGCAGATGTTGTTTTAACCATAAACAACCTAGAAGGTTTTACAAACAACCTTAATAATAATGACCTTCTTTCTTCATTAAACAAAACTAAAAGCTATCAAAATACAGTAGCGCAGTTTGCCTTTATAAAAAACCTAAAAACAAAACATCCTATATATATAGGTATAAATTCTGAAAAAGAAACTGTTTTTAGTTTTACAACTAGATTATCAGATTCTATTTTTACTTTAGATAGTACAAAAAGAAAATCTTTACAATTAAAAGGGTTTTCTGCTGAAGAAATTTTAATAGACAGTTTAAAACTTTACGTTACTAAAAAGGATAGCTTATTAATAGGAAGTAATACTAAAACCGAATTAGAGCAAATCATAAACAGCAAGCAAAAACCTGAACACATTAAAAATTTAATTAACGTCCAGGATAAAAATGCTTCATTTTCTGTAATTGCAACAAACAATTCACCAGTAAAAAGTCTATTTAAAAACGAAAAGATTGCATTTTTAAATTTTACTAATTCGCTAACTTTTGATGCAGATGTATCTCAAGACCAAATTATACTAAATGGTATTACAAAAGCAACAGATAGTAGTAACAGTTTAATTAATGTTTTTAAAAACACAATACCACAAACTAACCAACTGGCACAAATTGCACCATCTAACAGTAATGGTTTTTTAAGTTTAACTTATAACAATTACAAAACATTTAAAAACAACCTAAACGCTTTTACTAAGAAAAATGACACTTTAGCAAATTCACTTTTAAAAAATAGTATTGAGTTTGGAGAAGTTTATTTTGAATCTGGCAACCTATTTATCATAAACACCGAAGATATTATTGCTACAGAAGAAGCCTTAATAAGCGAACAACACCTTGTAGAAACTTACCGAAATGTAGATGTGTTTAATTTTAGTAATCCTGAAATTTTCAATAACACATTAGCTCCATTTATTAATAAAGTTGAAGCTAATCATTATTGTGTACTAGATCAATTTGTAGTGTTCGCTAAAACGAGAGAAGCTATAGAAAACGTTATTGCAAACTATCAAAATCAAACCACTTTTAGTCATCGTGATTATTACAAAAACATAAAATCTAAAATTAGCAATGATGCATCAATCTTACAGATTTTAACTCCTGAAAGTTTAGAAACTACCATTAAACATAATTTAGATTCAGAAGAAGATTTCAACTTAAAAAGTTATAAAACGTCTGCTATTCAGTTTATTTATGATCGAGATTTTGCACATTTTAATGCTATTTTCAGAAAAGCAAAACAAAGCTATAGAGACAATATTATTTCTGAAGTTTTCAATATAAAAATTGAAAATGACGTACTTAACACGCCGCAATTTGTTACTAATCATACAAACAATCAAAAAGAAATTATAGTACAAGACATTACTAACAAGTTGTATTTAATTTCTAATAACGGAAAAATCTTATGGACCAAACAACTAGACGGTCCAATTTTAGGTGAAGTCAACCAAATAGACATGTACAAAAACAGCAGGTTACAATTAGCTTTTGCAACTCCGCATCGTGTTTATGTTATAGATAGAAATGGTAAAGACGTAGATCCTTTTCCTCTTAAATTTAGTGACGAAATCACACAACCTTTAGCTGTTTTTGATTATGATAAAAGACGTAAATACAGATTGTTTGTCACTCAAGGTAAAAACGTATTATTATACGATGCAAAAGGAAAAACGGTAAAAGGATTTGAATTTGAATCTGCTAAAGACATCATTAATACACCTCCAAAACATATAAGGATTGGCTCTAAAGACTATATTGTTGTAAAAACAGATAATCATTTACACATTTTATCAAGACGTGGTAAAACCAGAATCAAAGTAAAACAACAGTTAAATTACTCTAATCAACCAGTTTTTGAATTTAATAACGGGTTTATAACCACAACAAACAACGGAAAATTAGCTACAATTGACCAAAACGGGAATGTAAACGTTGCTAATACCAATCTAAAAGAAAAACATCAACTAGTTACAACTACAAAAACATTGGTTTCGCAATCAGAAAACATACTTAATATTAAAGACAATACGCTTAATTTAGATTTAGCAAATTACACGGCGCCAAAGTTATTTTATATCAATAATAAGATATATGTTTCGGTGACTGATGTTCAAAATCAAAAAATACTTCTATTTGATAGTAATGCCGAAATGATTGAAAACTTCCCGGTTTATGGTACATCAAGCATTGACCTAAACAATATTGACACAGACAATAAACTAGAATTTGTTACTAAAGGAGAAAGCAACAATATTTTAGTTTACAAAATCAACTAATAGCTCTAATGATAAACAGAAACAAAGCCAGCATACTTAAATGTATAATACATAAAGTTGGCAATAAACATAACGATACAAAAAATGCATTTTCTGAAAACGAATTACAGTTTGACGAAGAAAGCTACGAGCTAATGTTACCCTTTTTACTAAGACCTTTTACCAGCTTAGTACAAAGTCACAGATTTAATCATCACGCCAATATCGAGTTAAATGAAATTAACGCCTACTCTAAAGAAATTTTTAGTGATGATAATGCATTAGTAGAAACCTCAAAAAACATAGTAAAACATTTATATGAGCAATCTACAAGTGCACAAATTAAAACAGGAGATGTTATTGTAGCGTATTTTGATGGTATAGAATATAATGAAATGGTCATTGATGCAGTTGGTATTTTTAAAATTGAAAACAAGAGCAATTTCTTTCAAACCTATTTAGAAAATAATAGCTACGATGTTATTGTTCAAAAAGGAATCAATGCCAAAAAACTAGACAAAGGTTGTTTAATTTTAAACACAGGTGATGCAGAAGGAAAAGTAGTGCTTACCGTAGATAACAATAATTATGATGCTGCATATTGGACAGACAAGTTTTTAAACATAAAATATGCAGACGATTATAATAGTCATACCCAAAACTATTTAGAGTTATGTAAAGAGTTTTCTACAGAAGTTATAAAAACCAGTTACGGATCTAAAGAAAGAAATGACTTTTTAGCTAAAACCATAGACTTTTTTAAAGAAAATGAAATTATAAATGTAGAGCGTTTTAAAGAAGAAATCTTTGAAGAAGACAAACACATAGATTTATTTGAAAGCTATAAAAAAGATTTTGAAGCAGAGCAAAACATAATTATCAGAAATCAATTTGATGTTTCTGAAAAAGTATTAACCAAAGAAAAAAAGAAAATAAAAACCGATATAAAATTAGATACGCATATCCAAATAAAACTTGATATTGACGCACCAGATGCTGCTAGCGAACATCTAGAACGCGGTTACGACGAGGACAAAAAAATGCATTACTATAAAGTATATTTTAATGCAGAAGATTAAAAACAAAAAAGCGATTTGAAAATTTCAAATCGCTTTTTTTTATACTGTCGCTGTTACAAATTCAGCTTCAAAAAGAGTTTTAAAATGATTAAGCAGTTTTTCTTTTACTTCAGCTTCATCTACTTCCTTTACACCTAACTCTACATTTAAAGAAGTTACTGCTTTTCCTCTTATGCCGCAAGGAATAATATTATCAAAGTATCCTAAGTTAGCATTCACGTTAAGTGCAAAACCATGCATGGTAACCCATCTACTAGCACGTACGCCCATAGCACAAATCTTACGCGCAAACGGTGTACCTACATCTAACCAAACGCCTGTTTCGCCTTCACTACGTGTGGCTTCTAATCCATATTCTTTTAAAGTTAAAATAATAACTTCTTCAAGAAAACGTAAGTATTTGTGTATATCTGTAAAAAAGTTATCTAAATCTAAAATAGGATAGCCTACAATTTGTCCTGGTCCGTGATAAGTAATATCTCCACCTCTATTTATTTTATAAAATGTGGCGCCTTTTTCTTCTAGCTGTTTTTCATCTAAAAGCAAATTAGACATATCGCCACTTTTACCTAAAGTATACACATGTGGATGTTCTACAAAAAGAAAATAATTTGGCGTTTCTAAACAGGCGTCTTCTCTTCTATTTTGTATTTTAATATCAAGGATTTCTTTAAACAAAGCTTCTTGATAATCCCAAGTATCTTTGTAGTCTTTATATCCTAAATCTTGTATTGTTATTTGTTTGTTCAAATCTTAATCTTCTAAAATTACTTCCAAATTTAAAGCTTCTGGATCTGTTACATAGGTTGCAAAAGGAAATTCTACCATTATAGTTTTTCTATCTGCACTAAACATAGCATTATCATTATTTACAGATTTTACTGGTCTAGGAAAATGATAATTTAATTTATACGTAGAAGACCCAAACATAGCCATCATATCTTTAATACTGTCTGCTCCTTTTTGATGAGCTTCTGGATCCAGAATTTTTACAGTTCTTGTAAATGTTTTTCCGTCAAAATTATAGTCTAGTTTTGTAGCTGTATTATCTAATTGACTAAAAGGATTTGCTGGATCATTAATTGGTTGCTTCTTACCCTTTTTATTACCTTCTAACTCACTAAAAGTATTCATAGCTTCAAACATATTTTGCATTTCAGAAGCATTATTAAATTCTGTAAACAACTCAAATGTCATTTGTTCTGTTTCAGGATTCATAACCATATGCATACTAAAGTTTTCTAGCTTTTTAAACTTGGCTTGCTCTTCTTCAGATAATTGTGCAATGCTATCACGCTTTTCGTCAAAAACTTCTTTAAAACTAAAGGTAGAATCTATAGCTTTTTCGCCATCTTCTTTCATTTTATCTCCAGCCATTTGCATTAACTGAGAACCATCAAAAGAAAATGAAATTTTACCAGAACCGTCTTCGTTAATGTAAACATCTTCAGAAAAATTACAGCTGGTTAAAAACAAGGTCATAAGACCAAAAACAAGAGTGAGAAATTTATTCATTTTATATTTCTTTAATTTATGCAAAGATACAATTTATCTGTTAGGATTATTTACAATAATTAAAGCTGCGATTGTTCCAGGAATCCAACCCAAACACCATAATATAAATACGATTAAAATTGATCCGCAACCTTTATCTAAAACGGCTAAAGGCGGAAAGAAAACACATAATAATACGCGCCAAAGTGACATAATTATTTGATTTTTAATGATTGATGATTACCAATAAGACGTTATCTTAACCAGTTTGTTACAGAAAAATTCATTTCATTTTTAACTAAAATTACAACACATGTAATCCCTTAAAAAATAGTTTTAATTCCTCTGTTAATATCTTATCTTTGCTAGCTAAAATTATATTCAAAATAAACATGTCACAATTATCTGAGCAAGAACTTGTAAGAAGAGAAAAACTAGGTAAATTAAGAGAACTTGGTATTAACCCTTATCCTGCGGATTTATTTCCTGTAACCGAAAACTCTAAACAAATAAAATCTCAATTTGAAGAAGGTAAAAAGGTAGTTATTGCCGGTCGTTTAATGAGTCGTCGTATTCAAGGAAATGCTAGTTTTGCCGAACTACAAGATAGCGAAGGTCGTATTCAAGTTTATTTTAATAGAGACGAAATTTGTACTGGCGAAGACAAAACAAAGTACAATACTGTTTACAAAAAATTACTTGACATAGGTGATTTTATTGGTATTGAAGGCGAATTATTTACAACTAAAGTTGGCGAAAAAACAGTTTTAGTAAAAGACTTTACCTTATTAAGTAAAGCATTAAAACCTTTACCATTACCAAAAGTAGATGCCGAAGGTAATATTCACGATAAATTTGATGATCCAGAATTACGTTACCGCCAACGTTATGCAGATTTAGTGGTTAACCCAAAAGTTAAAGACGTATTTGTAAAACGTACTAAATTGTTTAACGCCATGCGTCAATTTTTTAATAACTCTGGTTATTTTGAAGTTGAAACACCAATCTTACAACCAATTCCTGGTGGCGCTGCTGCACGACCATTTATAACGCATCATAACAGTTTAGACATTCCTTTATATATGAGAATTGCTAACGAACTGTATCTAAAACGATTAATTGTTGGTGGTTTTGAAGGTGTTTATGAGTTTTCTAAAAACTTCCGTAACGAAGGTATGGATCGTACGCACAATCCAGAATTTACCGCTATGGAAATTTACGTGGCTTACAAAGACTACAATTGGATGATGGAATTTTGCGAGCAATTATTAGAGCATTGCGCAACAGCTGTAAACGGAACAACAAAAGCCACCTTTGGAGAACACGAAATAGACTTTAAAGCGCCATACGCAAGAGTGACTATGGCAGACTCTATAAAACATTTTACTGGTTTTGATATTACTGGTAAAACAGAAGCAGAAATTAGACAAGCTGCAAAAGACATGGGTATTGAAGTTGATGAAACCATGGGTAAAGGAAAATTAATTGACGAAATTTTTGGAGAAAAATGTGAAGGTAATTACATCCAACCAACATTTATCACAGATTACCCAAAAGAAATGAGTCCATTATGTAAAGAACACCGTGATAACCCTGAATTAACAGAACGTTTTGAACTTATGGTTTGCGGTAAAGAAATTGCAAATGCCTATTCAGAGCTTAACGATCCTATTGATCAAAAAGAACGTTTTGAACACCAATTAAAATTAGCCGAAAAAGGAGACGACGAAGCTACAGAGTTTATAGACTACGACTTTTTACGTGCTTTAGAATATGGTATGCCACCTACATCTGGTATGGGAATTGGTATGGATAGACTAATTATGTTTTTAACCAATAACCAATCTATACAAGAAGTATTGTTTTTCCCTCAAATGAAACCTGAGAAAAAAGCAATACCAATGACAGATGAAGAAAAAGCAGTGTTTGCAATATTAAAAGCAAATAACCCAATAGACCTTAACGAGCTTAAATCTCAATCTGGATTAAGTAATAAAAAATGGGACAAAACCATAAAAGGTTTAACCAAACTTGGTGTTGCAAAAGTCAACAAAACCGACGAAGGTTTATTTGTAGAAATAGCTTAAAACCTAAATTAATTAGCACATAAAACCTAAATTTTATCTATCGATATAATTTAGGTTTTTTTTGTAAATTGTACTAGTAAAGTTATTTTACTTAACCCTAACAAAAGCTTATATCTTCAAAGATCATGTAAGCCAAAACCTATTACAATGTTTAAAACATTAAACAAAAAGATTGTTATATTTCCTTTGGCTACATTTTTAGTAATAACACTAATTGTAATCACTGCATGGCAAGAATCTTTAAATAATAATAAAGATTTAGTTAGAGAAAGCGTCCTGCAAAATGGCAAGTTAATAACTAAAGAATTTAAAAACATCTTTAAAGCTGATGTCGCTAGGCTTGAAAACCTAAAAAATAGAATAGAATTTACCAATGGTTTATATTTAGATTATTGGGAAAAAGATGCAACCATGCTTCTTGAGCAAAACCAATCTTTTAAGTTTTTAGAATGGATTGATAGCGCTATGGTTATCAGAAAAATAAACCCTTTAAAAGGAAACGAAAAAGCTATAAATTTAGATATCTCTAAAGTCGAATATCGAAGACACGAATGGATAAAACACAGTAAAGATAGTTCTGTAAACATAACTCCATGGGCAAAACTAACACAAGGCGGAAATGCTTTTTTAGTAGATGTACCAGTTTATTTTGAAAATAAATTTCAAGGAACGATTACTGGCGGAATGAATTTTAAAGACAATTTTGATAAGCTAGCTAAAAACTTAAACAACCATCTTTCCATACAGCTATTTGACCACAACAACATTTTATTTTACGAATTAAATAAAGACTCAAAAACTAACAATGACATCATCTTTCAAGATAGCATTCTTGTAGATAAACTAGACAACCAAAAATGGAAACTTCAAGTAACTGCTAACAACAACCTGTTTACAGCAAACGGAAGATACATAACTAACATAACATTAATAATAGGTCTTGTTTTAAGTTTTTTAATTAGTTTATTAATTTACTTTTATCAAAGAGCAAGAGCAGAAAGAAAACTTGTTTTAAAATCTAATAAAGAGCTTTTACAAACCAACAAACAACTAAACATAGAACGTAAAAAGGCAGAAAAAGCTTCTTTAGCTAAAACAGAGTTTTTATCTAATATGAGTCATGAAATTAGAACACCTTTACATGCCATATTAGGATTTATAGATCTTTTAAAAAGCAATCTTAAAAAAAGCGATAAAGAATATCTAAATTTAATGAGTAAGTCCTCAAGCAACTTATTAAATATCGTAAACGATATTTTAGATATTGATAAAATCGAGTCTGGCAAACTAGAATTAACAAAAGTTAAATTTAACCCATATCAAAAAATAATTGAATTAATAGAGGTTAATCAATTTTTATTTATACAGAAGGACTTATACCTTAAAGGAAAATACATAAACATAGAAAACAAATTTGTTTTAGGTGACGAAAGTAAATTTATTCAAGTCGTAAATAACATACTTAAAAACGGGTTAAAATTCACAAATAATGGAGGTGTTACACTAACATATAATGAAGAAATCACAAACGATAACAAGTTACATATTAATATATCTATAGCAGATACTGGTATTGGTATACCAAAAAATAGATTAAATACAATTTTTGAAAGGTTTACACAATTAGAAAACAGTGTTAAAAAGCAATATGAAGGTAGTGGTTTAGGACTTGCTATTTGTAAAATCTTTATAAAAATGATGGGTGGAGAAATTTCTGTAAAAAGCACACCTAATAAAGGAACAACGTTTGAATTTTACTTAAAATATCCAATTTTAAAAAACCAAGAAGACAACAATATTAAGTTTGAAAACCAAAAAGACATTAACCTTAAAAATCTAAATGTATTAATTATAGATGACAACAAACTAAACATCATTGTTCTTAAAAAAATTCTTGAAGATTTTGGTGTTAAAGCTGACTCTGCTAATAATGGAAAAGTTGGTCTAAAAAAATTTAAAGAAAAAAATTACCAGCTTATATTTATGGATATACATATGCCAGAAATGGATGGTTGGGAAACAACAAAAAAGATTAGAGAGTTAAATAAAGACGTTATTATATTTGGACTATCTGCTAATGTAACAACAGAAGCTATAGACAAAGCTTTAGAAAGTGGCATGAATAACTATCTTTCAAAACCTTTCAAAAAAGAACACTTGTATAAGCTGTTATTTTTCCACTTCAACAAAGAATAAATAATTACTTCCTTTTATTAATTGATAAAAGTATACCTAATTATCAACAATTAAAATATTCTTTCTTAAAAAGCACAACTAACCTTATACATTAAAGTTAAAGGCAAAAATAAACAAATTGCTATTGTAGTTTAAAGAAAGACAGATTGTTAATTAATTCACAAAAATAAAATACTATTAAACCATTTAACTTTTTAAAGGTCAAAGCAGTAAATAACTTAAAAAAACAAAACAGATGAAAAAATTAGCAATACTAGCTTTGGCTTTGATAACTTTTCAAGCTAATGCACAGGACAAAAAAGAAGTAAGAAAAGAACGTAAAGAAAAAATGATGCAGTTAGAGCCGCAAGAAATGGCAGAGCTTCAAACTAAAAAAATGACTTTACATTTAGATCTTACCGAAGCGCAACAAAAAAAGGTAATGGAACTTAATTTAGAACAAGCTAAACAACGTAAAGCTGCAATGCAAAAACGCATAGAAGCTAAAGAAAAGGGAGAGAAACCTACAAAAGAACAACGCTTAGCTTTTGAAAATAAAAAATTAGATGCTCAAATAGAAAATAAAAAGAAGATGAAAAACATCTTAAATGACGAGCAGTACAAAAAATGGGAAACCATGCTAGAAAAAAGAGCTCATAAAAGAGCTGAAATGAAAGGAAAAATGAGAAGAGGAAAACGCATGGAGGAGAAAAAAATGCAAAAAGAACTTTCGAATGACTAGACTAAAATGTTAATATTTTAGCAATTTTTCACCTTTAAAAGATAAAAAGCATTGATTTGTCTAATCAGTGCTTTTTTATTTGTAATTATTAATCAAAAAGCGTTACTTTGAGATACAATTAATTAACTATTACTACAATGAAAAAATTATTTACTCTTTGTTTATTTGTTTTTGGACTTTTATTAACTACTCAAACGGTTAATGCACAACAACAAAAATTTAGCACCGAAGTTAACCAAAAGGCTTATCAAAAAGCGGTAGAATACGGTAGACACTTAAAAGCAGATCAAGATACACAAGAAGCTATGTACACAGCTTTTCAAGAGTATTATGATAAAACAAACACATTAAACAATACTCATAAAGTTGGCACTAGCGATTATACTGAGTTACAAACTCAAATCAATAAACGCTTACTTTCTTTATTAGAAAACGCTTTAAATGAAGAACAATTTGGAAGATATTTAGAGCTTACAGACCAAATTAAAGAAGAGTAATATTAACTTATATTAATTCATAAAAAAATCCGATTGAAGTTTTCAATCGGATTTTTTTATTTAAATCTATTTTATTTTCTAACTAAAAACAGTATCACAAGCTGCTATAGTTTTATCTAAATCTTCGTAAGTTAAAGCATCGTTTAAAAACCAGCTTTCAAATGCGCTTGGCGCTATATAAATACCCTGGTTTAACATACCGTGAAAAAACGTTTTAAATGTTTCATTATTCCCTTTTGCAGATGTTTCAAAATCTAAAACTTCATCTTCACAAAAATGTACCGAAATCATAGAACCTACTCTGTTAATAGTATAAGTTACATTGTGTCTATCTAAAACTTCTACTAAACCATTATGCAAATACTCTGTCTTTTTGGCCAAGCTTTCAAAAACATTACCTTTATTTAGTTCTGTAAGCATTGCTAATCCTGCAGCCATAGCTAATGGATTTCCGCTTAAAGTTCCTGCTTGGTACACTGGTCCTAAAGGCGCAAGATGATTCATAATTTCGTTTCTTGCTGCAAATGCACCAACTGGTAATCCGCCACCAATTACTTTTCCGAAGCAAACAATATCTGCTCTAATACCAAATAATTCTTGCGCGCCACCTTTTGCTAATCTAAAGCCTGTCATGACTTCGTCAAAAACTAACAAAACATTATTATCGTCACATAAAGCTCTAAGTCCTTCTAAAAAACCTGCTTTTGGTGGTATACAACCCATGTTCCCTGCAACTGGCTCTAGGATAATACAAGCAATTTCATCTTTATTGGCTTCAATTAAAGCCTTTACATTGTCTAAATCATTATATTTTGCCAACAAGGTGTCCTTTGCTGTTCCTTGAGTAACACCTGGACTATTTGGCGTACCAAAAGTAACAGCGCCACTTCCTGCTTGTATTAAAAACGAATCTGAATGCCCATGGTAGCAACCAGCAAATTTGATTATTTTTTCACGTTTTGTGAAACCTCTTGCCAATCTAACAGCGCTCATACAAGCTTCTGTACCTGAGTTTACAAATCTAATTTTATCAATATTTGGAACCATTGATACAGCTAGTTCTGCAATTTTAGTTTCAATTTCGGTTGGCGTACCAAAAGATGTTCCTTTTTTTGCTTTTTCGATTACTGCGTTAACTACAGGCTCATGTGCGTGACCTAAAATCATTGGTCCCCAAGATGCTATGTAATCTATTAATTGGTTACCATCTTCGTCATATAAATAAGCTCCTTTGGCTTCTTTAATAAAAATTGGTGTACCACCAACTGCTTTAAAAGCTCTTACAGGACTATTTACTCCACCAGGAATTACCTTTTCAGCTTCAGCAAATAAGGCACTACTTCTTTTATAAATCATGTATTAAAAATCTTTTGGGATTGGTTTTACAAATAAAACTTGACCAATATTTAAATCGTTACTTTCTAAACCGTTTAACGATTTTAGCTCGTCTATAGTAATATTATATTTTTTTGAAATTGCATAAAGTGTATCTCCTTTTACAACAACATGCTTATCATTGCTAACAGTTTGTTTTCCTAAAACCTCAGCGTCAAACTTATGTAATTGATAACGCTCTATTAGGCTAATTAATTTATCTGGATATTTTCTATCTGTTGCGTAACCTGCTTTTCTAAGCTCTATTGCCCAGTTTTTATAATCGTCTTTATCTAAAGTAAATAGTTTTGCGTAGCGCTTTCTTTCTTTTAAAAATAATGAATGATCTCTAAAAGAGTATTTAGAGTTTTTATACTTTCTGAAACATTCTTGCGAAGCATCATCATCATGGTAGATTTTTGCGCCTGTCCATTCATGACATTTAATACCAAAGTGATTATTAGCCTCTACTGAAAGTCTTCCTTGCCCAGAAGCAGATTCTAAAATACCTTGCGCTAAAGTGATGCTTGCTGGTATGCCGTAATTACGCATTTCTTCTTGAGCTATATCACTGTAAATTGCTATATATTCTTCTGTTTTATTTGCAAAAACCCTAGGTGTAATTTTTGGTGTTACTTCGACAACTACCTCTTTTGTTTCTTCTTTAGGAGTTGTTTTTGGAGTCGTTTTTATAACAACTCTTGGTTTTGTTTTAGTTTTTCTAGTTGTTACTTTTCTAGAACTACCGCAACTTACTATTAATATTGAAAGTAGTAAAAGCGTAAATATTTTCTTCATCAACCTATATAATTAATGGTTTATTTTGTTTTTTTAGTTTAGCGTTCATTCCATCAATTCCTTGTAATCCTCCGGTATGAATTGCTAAGATTTTTGAGTTTGGTTTAAAATACCCTTTTTTAATTAAATCAAAGATACCAAACATCATTTTTCCTGTATAAATTGGATCTAACGGAATTTCAGTTTCTGCTTTAAACTTATTGATAAACGCAATTAAACTGTCATTTATTTTTCCGTAGCCTCCAAAATGATAATCTGTAATTAATTCCCAATTTGTACTTGTGGCAAATTTACTAATATCTTTATTTAAAAAGTCACCTTTTAATGACGAAAACCCTAAAATTTTTTGATTAGATTTTGACGCATTAATTATCCCTGAAACTGTACCACCTGTTCCAACAGCACAACACAAATAATCAAACTTACTATCCTTCTCATTTAAAATTTCTTGACATCCTTTTATGGCTAAATTATTTGTTCCTCCTTCTGGTATTAAATAAAAATCACCAAACCAATCTTTCAAATTTGAAATAAAATTAGGATTAGACTTATCTTTATAGTCTTTACGACTTATAAAATTAAATGTCATTCCGCAAGATTTAGCAAAACTTAGTGTAGGATTAGTGTCAACTTTACCTTTCAATTCCTCTCCTCTAATAATTCCTATAGTGTTAAAGCCTTCAGCTTTACCTGCAGACGCAACTGCTGCAATATGGTTAGAAAATGCACCTCCAAAAGTTAGCAAGGTTGGTTTATTTTCTTCTCTAGCTTGTAAAACGTTGTATTTAAGTTTTCTATACTTATTACCAGATACAAAAGGATGTATTAAATCTTCTCTCTTTATTGAAAGCTCAATATTTTTTTTATCATCTAACCAAACATG
The DNA here is from genome assembly GCF_037029465.1 of Mesoflavibacter sp. CH_XMU1404-2. Classification (NCBI taxonomy): domain Bacteria; kingdom Pseudomonadati; phylum Bacteroidota; class Flavobacteriia; order Flavobacteriales; family Flavobacteriaceae; genus Mesoflavibacter; species Mesoflavibacter sp. CH_XMU1404-2. The sequence goes on from NZ_JAYMEM010000006.1 coordinate 16,639, forward strand.
CTGATTATCTGATAAAAAATTAGAAGAAAATAAATTTAAACTCATTACTTATTTTATTAAGTACCAAACTTCAAAAAAACTGATTTAAAATAAAAAGAAAAACTATATAAATAAATTTAAATACAAAATTGACCGAAAATTCATTTTTTAGCAATTAAGTGTTTTCTTACAAGGCAAAAAAACTCCAAAAAACCAGCAAAATCAACAAAAAAAGCATATGAACAATTTTAAATAACATGTTTTTTATCGATAAAAAAAGCATATAAATATTAAAAAGTAAAGAACTGATTAATTTTGTTATTTAAAATGTTAAAAAAAACTTAAAGCAATGAAGAGAATTTTCACAAAAAAAAACACACTTGTTTTATTTGCATTTTTAAGCTTTTATTATAGCTACTCACAAGTTGGGATTGGGACTACTGCACCAAGAGGCGCAGTAGATATAGCTTCTACCACACAAGGTTTAGTTTTCCCTAATGTAGCTCTTGTAAATACCATTACAGAAACCGCTGTTAATCCTCAAGGAGGATCTATACCTACAGGAACTGTAGTTTATAACACTGCAACATCTGGTACATCACCAAACAATGTAGCTCCTGGTTTATACTATTGGAACGGATCTAGATGGATTGCTTTTGCAGGCTCTCCTGGTGGATTAGATTGGTCATTAACAGGTAATAGTGGTACAACTGCAGGTACAAATTTTTTAGGAACAACAGATGCTCAAGATTTAAGACTATATACAAATAATGTTGAGAGAGCTAGAATATTAAGCACTGGAAATATTGGAGTTAACTCGGCAGGAACTGCATCAAGTCAAATTTTTGTTGAAGCTGATAATACAGAAGATGCTGTTGCGGGTATAAATGATGACACAGTTGGTAATGCTTTTTGGGGGAGAAACTCAAATAGTGGTGGGACAGCCATCATAGGTGCAGCCAATGGACTTGGTGGTGTTTATCCTACAAAAGGTGCGGGTGTAGCAGGATCAGCTATCGACGGACATGGTATATCTGGTATGGCTGGTAATGGAGCACCAAACAATACTGCTCATGATGGAAATTCTGCAGGATATTTTTCATTGGATTCTGACAATAATCCAAACACAAATAACTCTAGTGCATTTGCTTTAATTGCTGGTAAAACCGAAATTAATCCACCAGGAGGTGGTACTCCTTTAAGCAGATCTTTATTTGGAGGGTATTTCGTTTCTGGAATTGGACCTGGACAAGCTTATGCATATGTAGGAACTAAATATGACCATGATAATACAGGAGCAGGAGGAACAAATTATAAAATTTTAGGTGATGGAACTGTTTCAACTATAGTAAAAGATAAAGATAACAATCCTAGAATTATGTTTGCTCCAGAAGCACCCGAAGTACTTTTCCAAGACTATGGAATTGGTAAACTAGTAAACGGAACAGCAGTGATTAAACTAGATGAAATTTTAAGTAGAAACATCTTAGTTGACAACACTCATCCTCTAAAGGTTTTCATTCAATTAGAAGGAGATTGTAACGGTGTATACGTAACAAACAAATCAGACAAAGGCTTTACCGTTAAAGAATTACAAAACGGAAATAGTGATGTTACTTTTTCTTGGCAAATCGTTGCTACAAGAGCCAATAGTAAAGATACGAATGGAGAAATAACATCTCATTTTGAAAACTTAAGATTTCCTATCGGTCCAAAATTAGTACAAGAACCAGGATTCAAATCAAAAGAAGTAAAGAAAGAAGAAACTAAAAACTAAACATACTTAAAAAAACTCCAAAAAGACCTCCTCTTTAAATAGTCGAGGTCTTTTTCATTTTCATAAGCTTCACGCTCAAAAGAAATATTTCGATATGCCCTACTCCAATTTTTAAATTGTACAAGTCTAATTAAAAACTCAATTCCATACCAAATAAAAAAAGGAAGAACCAATAACTCTAATTGTTGTCTTATGTGAATTTTCTCATGATTAATTAAAATCATGTCATCTTTTTGTCTTTTATGCTTTAACACTATAAATGGATAAATAGTTATAGCCGTATAACCTTTTGGCACCAAATATTTAAAAACTAAAAGCATAAGGTTTTTGATATAAAAGTAGTAGTAAAATTACATTATCTTTGTAAATATGAAGAAAATCATTCCTGTAGAAGAAGGTGATTATTATCTAACACCAGAAGGTTACCGTTGTTTTACAGCGCAATATCACCTTAAACGTGGTTATTGCTGCCAAAGCGGTTGCAGACATTGTCCTTATGGGTATGATAAATCAACCAATACATTAAAAAAAAAGTAATGCAAGCAACAAGTATCTCATTTAAAGAACAAATTTTAGAAGGAATTCCAAATGAATTACCTCAACCTAAACCGTTTGATCATTCTTTAAATCATGCACCAAAAAGAAAAGACATTTTAAATGACGAAGAAAAAAAATTAGCATTAAAAAATGCACTTCGTTATTTTGATAAAAAGCATCATGCAACTTTACTTGCAGAGTTTAAAAACGAATTAGATACCTACGGAAGAATCTATATGTATCGCTTACGTCCTGATTACAAAATGTACGCAAGACCAATAGAAGAATACCCTGCAAAATCTAAACAAGCAGCAGCAATCATGTTAATGATTCAGAACAATTTAGATTATGCAGTAGCACAACATCCGCACGAGCTTATAACTTATGGCGGAAATGGTGCAGTTTTTTCAAATTGGGCACAGTATAGATTAACCATGAAATATTTAGCCGAAATGACCGACGAGCAAACTTTGGTTATGTACTCTGGTCATCCAATGGGCTTATTCCCTAGTCATAAAGAAGCTCCAAGAGTTGTAGTTACTAACGGAATGATGACTCCTAACTACTCTAAACCAGATGATTGGGAAAAATTTAATGCACTTGGTGTTACACAATATGGTCAAATGACTGCTGGTAGTTACATGTACATTGGTCCGCAAGGTATTGTTCACGGTACAACTATTACAGTACTTAACGGATTTAGAAAAATTAAAAAACAACCTAAAGGAAATCTATTTGTAACTTCTGGATTAGGTGGTATGTCTGGCGCACAACCAAAAGCAGGTAATATTGCTGGCTGTATTACAGTTTGTGCAGAAGTCAACCCAAAAATCACACAAGTAAGATTAGACCAAGGTTGGATAGACGAAAAAATTACAGATGTAAATGAATTAGTTACTCGTGTTAAAAAAGCAAAAGCAGAAAAAGAAACCATTTCTATAGCCTATTTAGGAAATGTAGTTGACGTTTGGGAAACTTTTGATAAAGAAAACATACACATAGATTTAGGTAGTGATCAAACCTCATTACACAATCCTTGGGCTGGCGGTTATTATCCTGCTGGATTATCTTTTGAAGATGCCAACACAATGATGGCTAATCAACCAGATTTATTTAAAGAAAAAGTACAAGAATCTTTACGTAGACAGGCTAAAGCAATAAATAAACATACCGCAAAAGGCACGTACTTTTTTGATTATGGAAACGCTTTTCTACTAGAAGCATCTCGCGCTGGAGCAGATGTAATGGCTACAAACGCCACTTTAGGTAGAGAGTTTAAATATCCTAGCTACGTGCAAGATATTATGGGACCAATGTGTTTTGATTATGGTTTTGGTCCATTTAGATGGGTTTGCGCATCTGGAAAACAAGAAGATTTGGCTAAAACAGATGAAATTGCTTGTCAAGTTTTAGAAGAAATTATGCAGCATTCCCCTGAAGAAATCCAGCAACAAATGGCTGATAATATTCAATGGATAAAAGGTGCTCAAGAAAACAAATTAGTTGTTGGCTCTCAAGCTCGAATCTTATATGCAGATGCCGAAGGACGTATGAAAATAGCCGAAGCCTTTAATCAAGCTATAAAAAATAATGAAATTGGACCTGTTATTTTAGGTAGAGATCATCATGATGTATCAGGTACAGATAGTCCATATCGCGAAACTTCAAACATTTATGATGGCTCACGTTTTACAGCAGATATGGCAATACATAATGTAATTGGTGATAGCTTTAGAGGTGCTACTTGGGTTAGTATTCACAACGGTGGTGGCGTTGGTTGGGGCGAAGTTATCAACGGTGGATTTGGTATGGTTCTTGATGGTACTAAAGAAGCATCAACCCGATTAAAACAAATGTTATTTTGGGATGTTAATAACGGAATTGCAAGACGTAGTTGGGCAAGAAACGACGAAGCTATTTTTGCTATAAAACGCGCTATGCAAACCGAGCCCAACTTAAAAGTAACTTTACCAAATGTTGTGGATGATGATTTATTGAATTCAATTTAAAAATACATAACGCTATGAAAACAATCATTAAATTTTTACCAATTGCTCTAATAGCTATGGTAATCACATCTTGTAGCTCGGTTAGAGTTGCTGCTGATTATGATAGACAAGTAGATTTTAATCAGTACAAAACGTTTGCTTTTTTCAAATCTGGTATAGACAAAGCAGAAATAAGCGACCTTGACAAAAAACGTATACTACGTGCTATAGAAGCCGAATTACTAGCAAAAGGCTATACAAAATCAGAAAATCCAGATATGCTAGTTAGTATTTTTACTAAATCAAATCAACGAGTAGATGTATACAACAATTCTTGGGGTTATGGCGCTTGGGGATGGGGCGCACCTGGATGGGGATGGGGCTGGAATATGCAACCTAATGTTTCTACCAGAACACAAGGTGTGTTATTTGTAGACCTTATTGATGCTAAGAAAAAAGAATTAGTATGGCAAGGACAAGGCACAGGTTACTTGAGTACAAACATGGACAAAAAAGAAGAACGCATTAAAGAATTTGTTGCAAAAATCATGGAGAAATATCCTCCAGGAAGCATGCAATAACAACATAAAAAAAGCGACTAAATAATTAGTCGCTTTTTTTATGGATAATACTCTACCGCATGACCATTATCTACCAACCATTGGTTAACCTCTAAACCATCTTCTAAAATAATATTGGCTAAATAACGTCCTTATTTACCTTGTTTATCTTTGTAAGAGCGTATGGTTACTTCTTTATCCAAAACCATTTCTCTAAGTATATCTCTAACAATAATGCCTTGTTCTCGTTCTGGACCTCTAAGTTCTGGAGTATTAATACCGTAAAGGCGTAATTTCATTTCTTGAAAATGTAAAAACCCTAAATCCACCATCGCCGTAACGGTATCTCCGTCATAAACGTCTATAATTTTTGCTTTGTAATTGTACATATCTAATTGTTTAATAGCTGTTTAAATATACAAAACAAACCGAATTATTCATTCATTTTTTTTACTTACCTAAGATTAAAAAGGTTTACATAACAATCAACCTGACTCTTTTTGCAATAAAAAACCCTTAAAACTTTAGCTTTAAGGGTTTGATTTATAACTTAAAAGTATTTACTTAATCTTTATTTTGTTTGAAGTTATCAAACTCACTTGTTTGCTCATCTCTTGGCCAAGTGTTATTTGATGTATCAACATCTGCTGTCTCTAATTTTGGATCTACTGTAATTTTTACAATTTCTTTTTCAGAAGCAACAGCTTTACTTACTTCTTTATCATTAAGTCTCCAAATTTGAGCTGGATAAGTTTCTGTTTTTGAAGTTCCGTCTACATAAGTATATTCTACAATTATTGGCATTACCAATCCTCCTGGTTTTTCAAAAGTCACATTATAAAAATACTTTGGCTCTTTTAATTGCTTTTGTTCTGCAGGAGTAAAGTTATCCATAATGTATTCTTTTAGTGATTGAGAACCTTCCATTAAGCTTTTTGCTTTCATGTCTTCTTTGTAATCTTCACTTCCTTCTTCTACCATGTAAACTAATGGTGGTAAATCGCTTAAACTCATACCACGCGCTTTAACCATGTCTTTGATTTGCTGTGTTGGTTCATTAGATACATAAAACTTTTTAACATCTTTAATTGCTATATCTACATAATCTGTTGTATAAAACCATCCTCTCCAAAACCAATCTAAATCTACAGCAGAAGCATCTTCCATTGTTCTAAAGAAATCCTCTGGAGTTGGGTGTTTAAACATCCATCTTTGCGCATATGTTCTAAAAGAGTAATCAAATAATTCGCGTCCCATAATTGTTTCACGTAAAATATTTAACGCTGTAGCTGGTTTTCCGTAAGCATTATTACCAAACTGATATGTATTTAAACCTTTTGTCATAATTGGTGCTATGTAATCTTGATCACCACCCATGTAATTAACAATTTTTTCTGCAGGACCACGTCGTGATGGATACTTATCCATACCTGGAGATAAAGAAGACGGATACCACTCTGCAAAATCTTGTTCTGCTACGTATTGAGAAAATGTATTTAAACCTTCATCCATCCATGTCCATTGACGCTCGTCACTATTAACAATCATTGGGAAGAAGTTGTGTCCAACCTCATGAATAATTACACTTATCATTCCGTATTTTACACGATCGCTATAATTACCATCTGCATCTGGTCTTCCATAGTTCCAGCAAATCATAGGATATTCCATTCCTTGATTTTTAGCATGAACAGAAATTGCTTTATGATAAGGATAATCAAAAGTCATACGAGAATACGTTTTTAAAGTACTTGCTACTGCTTTTGTAGACCATTCTTCCCACAAAGGATTTCCTTCTTTAGGATATAATGATACTGCCATTACATCTTTATCACCTATTTTAACAGCCATCATATCCCAGATGTAACGTCTTGATGTTGTAAATGCAAAATCACGAACATTTTCAGCATATAGCTTCCATGTTTTTTTCTTTGTTGCTTTTGTTTTTTCTGCTGCTCTTGCTTCTTCTTCTGTTACGATTAAAACAGGCTCTTCATAAGATTTTTTTGCTTTCTCATAACGTTTCATCATTTCTTTAGAAAAAACGTCTTTACGGTTAGTTAATTTACCTGTTCCATCTAACATATGATCTTCTGGGACAGTAATATTAACTTCAAAATTACCAAATGGTAGTGCAAACTCATCACGTCCCCAAAATTGAGAGTTTTGCCATCCTTCTACATCATTATAAACTGCCATACGAGGATAAAATTGAGCTATAACGTATGCTCTATTATCGTCCTCCTCAAAGTATTCGTAACCAGAACGACCTCTTCCTTCTACGTGATTGTTAATGTTATACCACCACTTAATTTTAAAAGTAAATTGGTCTCCAGATTTTAATACTGAAGGCATTTCTACTCTCATCATGGTACGATTAATCATATGTGGTAAAGGATTACCTTTTTCATCTTTTACAAATTCAATATTAAAACCTCCATCAAAACCTTCTGTCATGTAGCTATTAGCAAATGATGAAGTTTGTTGTGCTGGTGCTATACCGCTTCCTTGTATTAAAGGTGTTTTAGAGTCTTTAGCACGCATATTTTGGTCTAACTGTACCCATAAATATTCTAAATTATCTGGTGAGTTGTTAGTGTACGTAATTGTTTCTTCACCGTAAATTCTAGCGTTAACATCGTCTAACTCGATGTCCATTTTATAGTCTGCTTGTTGTTGGTAATAAGCAGGACCTGGAGCACCAGATGCTGTTCTAAACATATTTGGCGTAGAAAACTCGTCGTATAACTGTTTAAACTTGTTGTTGTTTGTGTGACCTGGTTGACGTTCTGTCTTTTCCTCAGCTTGATCTTGTGCTAATGCACTTGCAGAAATGAATAAAGCTGAAAGAAATAAATACTTTAATTTTTTCATTGTGAGAATTAGTTATAAGGGCGTGAAATTAACAAATTTTAACGTTGCTTAAAAAGCTTTTACTAAAAGTTTAACAAACCTTTATCGTTCTGTGCGTTAAGGACTACTGTCTTGTTTTTACCATTTATATTGGTTCTTATTACATTTTTTTGATCGTCAAATATATCAAACAAGACCTTATTTTGTATTTGAAACGTAGATATTGACTCCACATTTTCTAACTCTAAATAGCAGTGCATGATGCCATCATCATATTTTTTACCAATAAATTCTGGGATCATTTCTTTCCCGTTTATAGATATTTCAATTTTAGTTAAAAGGTATTTTTTTATGTAGCTATCAATAAGTTTTTCATCTTGACCATTGTCTAAAGTTATACTTTCATCATATCTTTTTCTTAGCAGCTTTTCAAAATCATCTATAAATATTCTTGAAATGATTTGTACAGATTTTTTTTCTTTTACATACTCAATCTGCGTGATACTTACATAATATTTGTGAACTGCGCTGAAAGAACAAAAAAAGAAAATTCCTAATAAGGCTAAATATTTAATAGATTTCATGAAGTGAATAATTTAGAATTGCAAATCTAATGGATACTTAACAAAAAACATTCCAATTAGTTTTGATTTTGAGATTGCTTCTGGTTTTTGATAAACTGATTATACTTTTCTGTAAAAAATTGCAACGCCTCTAAATTGCTTTTTGTGCATCTAGAACGAAAATCTGAATCTTCTTGACAGAAATAAAAAAACTCATCTTTTTTGTCTTCTGCTAATGGATTTTCTTTAAAAAAATCTTCAACTAAGTCGTTTTTTAATCTAGCTAATAACGCGTCGTTGCTTTCTAATCTTACGCGTTCTTTTAGCATTTTTGTGCGACCGGTAATAGTGTTTAAAAACTTATTAAAGTTAACAGCAGCACCTAAGCCTATTGCAAACATTTTTTCGTTTCCGCCTGCTTCATTAAGTCGGTTTTCGTTTTGGGTTAATGGTTTTCCTTTGTAACCAGGTATACCTACATCATAAAAGTTAATATCTGCTTTTGCTGTTGAGGAAGAAACATCTTTTGTTAAATCTCCTGAAAGTTGCTTGGTTAAAAACACCTCATCTAAATCATTTGTAAACAATTTTAACTTTGCTTTTAATGATTCTGTTTTTATGTTTTCTTCTGAGATTACTTTAATTAAAACCTGATACTGTACTGCCGAAAACACAATTGTATCATTAAGTTTTGCATTTATTTTAAAAACGCCTAAACTATCTGTAGTCGCATTAGTAAAGGATGTTTTATTTAAAACGTGAATATTTTCTAAGTCATCATCTGCAATAACTTGACCTTTAATTGTTACGGTTTGAGACACCGCTACATTCACAATAAAAAAAAGAGTTACTATAAAAAGTTGTCTAATCTTTTTCAACTGAATTTTTACTTAAAAACACTTTACTTTTTGCATTTAAATGCTCTATTAATTGCATTTCATTTCCTTTTTCTAAAAGTGAAACGTCAAAATCATTTTTCTGCACGTACGCTATAAAAGCTTCTACCTTTTCTTCAGGAATATCAAAATTTGTAGTGTAATACGCATGATCATATTTATCTGCCAATGTTTGGGTTGGTATTTTTCTTTCTTCGGTAGTCGTGTTTTTAGATTTCTTTTTAGGTTTAAAAATCAAGTTTACTAAACCTTCTACAATTGCTACACCATTGGCTTGATAGCGTATACGGTCGTTTTGATTCATTGCTGCATAGTTTTCAACTTTACTGTATTGATCATCAGAAAACTCATAAACCGAAATATCATCTACACCAAAGTAAATAGCATCTAAATCTGGATTAAACACCTCAACACTTTCTACATCTTCTTTTAAAACACCTGTTAAATCGTAAGGAAGTATCACAACTTCATCTAACTTATTAATTTGCTCTACTAAAAAAACCGTCATTTGCTTATTTTTTATAATAGATTCTGTTACCGTCAAACTAAAATCTTTAAACTGAAGCGCAGACACTTCTATCTTATCATTAAGCATTACTTTTAAGGTAAATTCACCTTTCTCGTTAGTAATCGTTCCTTTGTTTGACGAAATATTAAAAACTGTAACACCTTCAATATCTGGTGTATCTACAATAATTTTACCCTTTACAGCAACTCTAGTCGAGTCTTGTGAAAAAGCAAAAACAGTTAAAAAAAATAATGATAGGGATAGAAAGTATTTCATGATGGTTGATTTTACTGTAAATTACGCATTTTTACTCTTAATTTAATTCTAATTAGTCACTAAACTTTTGTTAAAAGCAAGCTTTACCTAAATTTACAAAAACTATTTATCAAAATGAAGCAAATAATTATTGCAAGTACTTCTACAGTTCATGGCGGACAATATTTAGATTACCTTTTAGATACCTTAAAAATTCATTTTAAAGACACAAAAGAAGTTATCTTTATTCCATACGCTAGACCTAGCGGAATCACACACGACCAATACACCCAAAAAGCAAGCGAAGCTTTTAATAAAATTGAAAAAAAGCTAGTTGGCTTACATACTTTTAACAACCCAAAAGAAGCTATTAAAAACGCAAAAGGCATCTTTGTTGGTGGCGGAAACACCTTTGTTTTAGTTAATGCACTTTACAAGTTTAATTTAATTGAAAGTTTGCAAGACGCCATAAAAAAAGGAACTCCGTATTTAGGAACCAGTGCTGGAAGCAACATTTGTGGTCTTACCATGAATACAACTAATGATATGCCTATTGTTTATCCGCCAAGTTTTAAAACATTAGGTTTTGTGCCATTTAATATTAATCCACACTATTTAGATCCAAACCCAAGTAGCAAACACATGGGTGAAACTAGAGAAACCAGAATAAAAGAATTTCATCAATTTAACACACAACCAGTAATTGGTTTACGCGAGGGAAGTTGGATAGAAGTTAAAGACAACAATTTACAATTAAAAGGAAATTTACAAGCACGCATTTTTGAGCACAATCAAGAACCTTACGAAGTTGATCCTGATACATTCTTAAATGAATTGAAGTAAAGCACAAAAATTTAAAAAAATTATTTTTCATCAAAGTATGTCATTCCGAACGAGGTACGAGGAGGAATCTCATATTCATATTATTAAGATGAGATTTCTCAATATGCTCGATATGATAAAAGCATCACAATAAATTATAAGGATTAAAATAAAAAAAGTCTCATCAAATTGATGAGATTTTTTTTTTAGCGGGAGACCGGTTTTACTTCGACTACGCTCAGTATAAACTTCTCACCCTAATCTTAGAGCGTTTAAATATTTCTTGAAATAAAAAAGCTTCATCGTTTTTGATGAAGCTTTTTGAGCGGGAGACCGGGTTCGAACCGGCGACATTCAGCTTGGAAGGCTGACGCTCTACCAACTGAGCTACTCCCGCTTTTTGCGGTGGCAAATATAAACAAAGATTTTAATTATTTGCAAAAAATTATAATTTCTTTAAAAAATGGTAGCCCAAAATTTCAAAACCTTCGTTATAATAAAATTTGTGTGACGGGTAATTTTGAACGTAAGTATTTAATTCACAAGTAGAACAACCTTTACTTTTAGCATAATCATATAGCCACTTAAAAAATAATTTACCAAGACCATTTCCTCTATATTTTTCTTCAATGTATACATGATCTACTTCCATACTTCTACCAACGTAATGTCTTGTTTGAAACCACATTCCTGACATACCAATCAAAGTATCGCCATCAAAAACTCCTGCACACTCATAATTTTGGGTAATCATTTCGGCAAAACGTTCTTTTAAAACAGCATCAGAATTAGCATTATTAGTTAATTTTTGCATTAACGGTATAATGTTATTTATTTCAGTTTTATCTAATATTTTAAACTTAAAAGACATCTCAATTTTTATTGCAAAATTAGTTAATTTTGAAAGACTATTACACAAATAATGCAAATCATAGCAACTACACAACGGTTATATTTAAGAGAATTATCTGTAGACGATGCTGTTCATTTTTATAAAATGAATTCTGACCAAGAGGTACTAAAATATACTGGTGATAAGCCTTTTTCTTCTTTAAATGAAGCAGAGCAATTCCTATTAAACTACAAAGAATATGAAAAACATAATATGGGAAGATGGGCAGTTTGCGATAAAAAAACAGATGTATTTTTAGGTTGGTGCGGATTAAAATTTCATCCTAACGAAAACAAAGTTGAAGTTGGTTACCGCTTTTACAAAACCAATTGGAACAATGGTTATGCAACCGAAAGCTGCCAAGCTGCAATAAATTATGGTTTTAAACACCTTAATCTTAAAACCATATATGCGCATGCACATATTGATAATTATGCTTCACATAAAGTCTTAGAAAAATGCAATATGAATTTTATAAAAACCTTTAATTACACAGGTATGCCAGCAAATCTATATAAAATCGAAAATCCTGATATTAAAATTAAACAAATCACTGCTTTAGAAACCTATCCTGTTCGTCATCCTGTTTTAAGAACTGGCAGACCTATTGATGATTGCAAGCTAACTTTTGATGACCACGAAGACACATTTCACTTAGGTTTACACTATAAAAATAAGTTATCTGGCGTAGTTAGTTTAATGAAACTAAACAACGAAAAATTTGAAGAACATGACCAATATCGCTTACGCGGAATGGGCGTATTAGATCAATTTCAAGGTTTTGGTTTTGGTAGATTACTAGTAGAAACAGCCGAAACAATGGTAAAACAAAAAGGTGCCAAACTACTTTGGTTTGATGCTAGATTAATTGCTGTTGGGTTTTACAAACGATTAGGTTTTACAATTATTGGCGACCAATTTGAGGTACCAAAAGTTGGCCCACATTATGTGATGTACAAACGATTATAGGTTTTATTTGTATTTCGTCTAAATTCATTTAATATAAAAAATAAACTCAATATTTATTGATTAACTTTTGTAAATTGATTCATCTAAACCAATTAACATGAGAAATTTTAAAGGAAGACTTTTAATTGGCGTTGTTATAGCCGCATTTGCTTTGTTTAAGTATTACAATTCGATGGAAACCAACGAATACACAGGAAAGAAACAAGCTATTTCTATGACGCCAGATCAAGAAATCCAAATGGGTTTACAAAGTCGAGATCAAATGGCAGCACAGCATGGTGGATTATATCCAAACCAAGAGTATCAAGCATTTGTAGACAGAGTTGGCAATAAATTAGTACAAAATAGTGTTGCAAAAAACACGCCTTATAAATATGAATTTCATTTACTAGCAGATAAAAATACTATTAATGCTTTTGCCTTACCTGGCGGACAAATTTTTATCACCTATGCCCTATTTTCTAAATTAGAAAACGAAGACCAATTAGCAGGTGTTTTAGGACATGAAATTGGTCATGTTATTGGTCGTCATAGCGCAGAGCGTATTGCCAATTCCGAGCTTTGGCAAGGTTTATCAACAGCAGGTTCTGTTGGTGGCGACATGGGAGATGTGGTTAGTCAATACGGTATGTCTAAATTATTAAAAAATGGTCGCGGTGATGAGTTAGAAAGTGACGATTTAGGTGTGCGTTTTATGTTGCGTTCTGGTTATGATCCAGAAGAAATGATTGGTGTTATGCAGATTTTAAAACAAGCTGCAGGACCTAACCGTGTCCCAGAATTTCAGAGTACACATCCTGATCCAGAAAACAGAATTGAAAAAATTAGAGAGTCCATAAAAAAGTACTCACTTAACTAAAACGATTTAGTAGAAAACCAACAAAGTCCTGCCAATGCAGGACTTTTCTATTTATCTTTGTAGTATAATTTTACAGTCATGAACAAAAAAGTAATCTTAATGATTTTAGATGGCTGGGGAAAATCTCCAGACCCTAAAGTCTCAGCAATAGACAACGCAAACACACCTTTTATAGATAGTTTATATACCAAATTTCCTAACGCACAATTGCGTACCGACGGACTACATGTTGGTCTACCAGAAGGACAAATGGGTAATAGTGAAGTTGGACATATGAATCTTGGTGCAGGACGTATAGTTTATCAAGATTTAGCCAAAATTAATCTAGCAGTAGAAAATAACACACTTGCTAAAGAACAAGTATTAATAGATGCTTTTAATTACGCTAAAGCGGAAGGTAAAAACGTTCATTTTTTAGGATTAGTTAGTGATGGTGGCGTACACTCGCACATTAACCACATCAAAGGATTAATTACAGCTGCAAAAAATGCTGGCGTGACAAATAGTTATGTACACGCATTTACAGATGGTCGTGATGTAGACCCAAAATCTTGTAAAGGTTTTATTGAAGGTTTAGAAAATTTCACTTCAAACACAAACACTCAAATTGCAAGTATAACTGGTCGTTATTATGCAATGGACAGAGATAAACGTTGGGAACGTGTTAAATTGGCTTATGATGCTGTTGTTAATGGTTTAGGTGAAAAAACGCAGGATTTATCTAATGAAATTCAGAAGAATTACGATAATGATGTTACAGACGAATTTATCAAACCAATCATCAAAACAGATGCTGAAGGTAACCCAATAGCAACTATTAAAGAAGATGATGTGGTTATCTTTTTCAACTTTAGAACAGATCGTGGTCGCGAATTAACAGAAGCGTTATCTCAACGTGATTTTCATGAGCAAAACATGCATAAGTTGAATTTATACTACGTGACTTTAACTAATTACGACGAAACGTTTACAGGCATCAACGTTGTTTTCAACAAAGAAAATTTAACCGATACTTTAGGTGAAATTTTAGAAAAACATAACAAAACTCAAATCAGAATTGCAGAAACCGAAAAATATCCTCACGTTACATTTTTCTTTTCTGGTGGACGCGAAACACCTTTTGAAGGCGAAAAACGTATTTTAAAAAATTCGCCAAAAGTAGCAACTTACGATTTAAAACCAGAAATGAGTGCTTACGAGCTTACCGATGCTTTAGTACCAGAATTAGAAAACGAAACTACAGATTTTGTTTGTTTAAATTTTGCAAACGGAGATATGGTTGGTCATACTGGTGTTATGGAAGCTGCAATTAAAGCTTGTGAAGCTGTAGATAAATGTGTAGAAAAAGTGGTTACCACTGCTTTAGACCATGGCTACACAACACTTTTAATTGCCGATCACGGTAATTGCGAAACCATGATTAATCCTGATGGTAGCCCAAATACCGCACATACTACAAACCCAGTTCCTGTCATTTTAATTGATAACGAATTAAAACACATTGAAAACGGAATTTTAGGAGATATGGCGCCTACCATTTTAAAATTAATGGGTGTAGAACAACCTGAAGCAATGACGCAAAAACCTTTAGTGTAATACTAAATAAATATAATTGTGATTAAAAAAATCCACTTCGCTTTGAAGTGGATTTTTCATTTTAAAAACAATTTCAATTTAAAAATTAAGAAATTAAAATTATCGTACTTTTACAGACCTATTTAGATGTAAATGAATATACAAGGAAAAATAATAGCTGTAGATTTTGATGGTACTATTGTAGAAGACGCATATCCTAACATTGGCAAACCACGTTTGTTTGCTTTTGAAACTTTAAAACGTCTTCAAAATGATGGTCACAGATTAATCCTTTGGACTTACAGACACGGTAAACGTCTAGAAGAAGCTGTCGATTTTTGCAAAGACAACGGTATAGACTTTTACGCCGTTAATAAAAGTTTTCCTGAAGAAACTTTTAAAGGTGATGTAAGCCGAAAAATTAACGCCGATTTATTTATTGACGATCGTAATATTGGCGGTGTTTTAGGTTGGGGTGAAATTTATCAAATGCTTACCTACGAAACTCCAGAACAATCAAAACCAAAGAAAAAAGGTTGGTTTAATTTTTAACAACCAATCATTTCAAAATACGCTTTATCTATTGCTTCTCTGTGATCTGGATGTGCAATATTTACTAACGCTTTTATACGCTCTTTTATAGTTTTTCCGTAAAGGCTAGCTACACCAAACTCAGTAACAACGTAATGCACGTGAGACCTTGTAGTTACTACACCTGCTCCTGGTTTTAAAGATGGCACAATACGGCTTACACCTTTTCTGGTTACAGATGGTAACGCTATAATAGCTTTACCGCCTTCACTTAAAGAGGCACCTCTAATAAAGTCCATTTGTCCACCAACACCAGAGTACATATGCGCACCAATAGAATCGGCACAAACCTGTCCTGTTACATCTACTTCAATCGCTGAGTTGATAGCCACCATTTTTGGGTTTTGCTTAATTATCGATACATCATTTGTGTAATTAGATGCACGCATCTCTACAAACGGATTATCATCTACATAATCATACAATCTTTGAGAACCTACTAAAAATGTTGCTAAAGCACGACCACGGTTTATTTCTTTATAATTTCCGTTAATAACATCTTTCAAAATTAAATCTATCACACCATCAGAAAACATTTCGGTGTGTAAACCTAAATCTTTGTGATTAGTTAATCTTGCTAAAACTGCGTTTGGAATACTACCAATACCCATTTGCAAGGTGCTTCTGTCTTCTATTAAATTAGCAACATACTCACCTATTTTTGCTTCAACTTCATTTGGTGGTAAAGCATCATGACTTGGTAATGGCTCATTGTGTTCTACAAATTGATCAATTTCAGAAATATGGATAATACCAGCACCATGCGTGCGTGGCATATATTTATTGATTTGTGCGATTACAATTTTAGCGTTATCTATTGCTGCTAAAGTCGCTTCAACAGAAACACCTAAAGAGCAATATCCGTGTCTATCTGGAACAGACACATGGATTAATGCTACGTCTAAATCAATTATATTTCTTTTGAATAAAAGCGGTAATTCACTTAAAAAAACTGGTGTATAAGAGCCATTTCCTGCTTTTAAAGTATGACGTACATTTTTTCCTATAAAAAATGAGTTAACATGAAAACTATCTTTAAGTTCCGGATTTGCGTAAGGCGCTTCTCCTTCGGTATGTAAGTGGCAAACTTCAACATTTTTCAGTTCTTCATGTCTTGCCGACATTGCTTTTACTAAAGCTTGCGGTGCTGCAGCTGCTGCTTGCACATACACTCTATCATTAGACTTTATAACTTTTACTGCTTCTTCTGCGGTTACTGGGGAATACATATTGGTTTTGTTTTTATTTTACAAAGTTACAATGCTTAGTATGGATAAATCCTGCTAAAAGTCATATTTCTAAAAGAAATTTGACTTTTATTTTAAGTATATTTGCAGATATTTTAGAGATTATGATTATTGTAAAAACAAAAGAAGAAATTGAATTAATGCGCCAAGCCGCTTTAGTAGTGTCTAAAACTTTAGGCGAAGTTGCTAAAGCTGTAAAACCTGGTGTAACAACACTTCAACTAGATAAAATTGCTGAAGAACATATTAGGGATTTAGGAGCTATTCCTGGGTTTTTAGGTTTATATGATTTTCCTAATACACTTTGCATGAGTCCCAATTCTCAAGTTGTACATGGTATTCCTAATGACAAACCTCTGGAAGAAGGCGATATTATATCTATTGATTGTGGAGCAAAAATGAATGGTTTTTACGGTGATCATGCGTATACATTTGCTGTAGGAGACATTGATCCTGAAACTGAAAAGTTACTTAAAATCACAAAAGAATCTTTATATGTTGGTATCAGAGAATTTAAATCAGGAAATCGCGTTGGAGATGTTGGATACGCTATTCAAAAATATTGCGAAGATCACGGTTATGGTGTGGTAAGAGAATTAGTTGGTCATGGATTAGGACGCACAATGCACGAAGATCCTGAAATGCCAAACTACGGAAAACGTGGTAGAGGTAAAAAGTTTATTGAAGGCATGGTAGTTGCTATTGAGCCTATGATTAACTTAGGTACTAAGCGTATTAAACAGCATCGTGATGGCTGGACTA
This sequence comes from Mesoflavibacter sp. CH_XMU1404-2, assembly GCF_037029465.1. Lineage (NCBI taxonomy): Bacteria > Pseudomonadati > Bacteroidota > Flavobacteriia > Flavobacteriales > Flavobacteriaceae > Mesoflavibacter > Mesoflavibacter sp. CH_XMU1404-2. Next base: position 34,272 of record NZ_JAYMEM010000006.1, read on the forward strand.
TTACAACTTTAGACGGCAAACCAAGCGCACATTTTGAGCATGATGTAGCATTAGTAGACGGCAAACCAGAGCTTTTATCTACCTTTAAATATATCTACGAAGCTTTAGGTATTGAAAGTGATGAGGAAGATGAGTTTAGACAGCAAGCTTTAGTGCTTTAAAATGAAAGGTCTTTTTAAACTTATTTTAAACATAATCCCAAGACCAATTTTAATCAGGCTAAGTTATTTAGCTAGGCCTTTTTTTGCTTTTGTCTTAAAAGGAAACAAATATACAGACCCAATAGACGGTAAGAGTTTTAGGTCATTTTTGCCATATGGGTATGGTAAACAAAGACCTAATGTTCTTTCGCCTTCAACATTAAGTTTAGAAAGACATAGACTTTTGTGGTTGTATTTAAAAAATGAAACAGATTTTTTTACTTCTAATAAAAAAGTGCTTCACTTTGCTCCAGAACAAGCTTTTTACAAACGCTTTAGGCTACTTAAAAATTTAGATTACACGACAACAGATTTACTATCTCCATTAGCTGATGTTAAAGCAGATATTTGCAATCTTCCTTTTAAAGACAATAGTTACGATGTTATTTTATGTAATCACGTTTTAGAGCATATTCCAGACGACACTAAAGCAATGCAAGAATTATATCGCGTTTTAAAACCTAACGGAATGGCGATTTTGCAAATTCCGCAAGACTTAAATCGAGCTACTACTTTTGAGGATGACACTATTACTGATAAAAAAGAACGTGCTGAAATTTTTGGTCAATACGATCATGTACGTATTTATGGTCGAGATTATTTTGATAAACTAAGAAGTATTGGTTTTAAAGTTGATGAAGTAGATTATACTGCTCAGCTTTCTTTAGAAGAAATAGATAAATACCGTTTAGCAAAAGGTGAAATTATTCCTGTTTGTTACAAATAGAAACCAAAATGACACAACAAACTTTTATTATTACTGGTGCTTTATTTGGAATGTTAGCCATTATTTTTGGAGCTTTTGGTGCGCATGCTTTAAAGAAAATACTTTCTGAAGATCAATTAAAAAGTTTCGAAACTGGTGTAAAATACCAAATGTATCATGCTATAGTATTAGTTACATTAGGCTTTAACTATCAATTTTCTACTACTGTAATGTATTGGTGTTTTACTTTAGGAACAATCTTATTTTCTTTTAGTATTTACGGTTTAGTATTGAGTGATGCCAAAGGAAAAAAACTAAAATTTCTTGGTCCAATTACGCCTATTGGCGGTTTACTTTTTGTTGTAGGATGGTTGTTGTTAATACTTAGGACAATAAATATCTAAGATTATTCCGGAAAACCATTAAAAGACTTCGTTTCTAACTCATCATTTTCATTTTCAAAAATCAAATACGCTTGTAATTCTGGATGTTTTGCTAAAAAGTAATCTACCTTTTTTATACCCATTGCCTGAAATGCTGTAGCATAGCCATCTGCAATCATACATTTATCTGCTATTACAGATACACTTAAAATATTGGTACGTGTCGGGTAGCCCGTTTTTGTATTTATAATGTGTGCGTATTTATTTCCGTTTTCGTCTACTTTAAATTTTCTATAAGTACCAGAAGTTGCCATAGCTTTATCTGTTATCCCTATAATTTTGGAGTAACTTTGCGAGCCATCAAAATTTGGATTTTCTATCCCAATTGCCCATTCTTTTTGTTTATTTAGATGAATACCTTTCGCACGAAGTTCGCCACCAATATCAACCAAATAATTAGTGATGCCTTTACTTTCCAAAAAATCTGAAATCACATCAACACCATAACCTTTTGCAATTGCATTAAAATCTATAAACGTATTGGTACGTTTCATAATCACACCGTTTACAACGCCAACGCGATTAAAACCTACAGACTTCATTAAACTATCTACTTTAGTACTATCTAAAGCGGTTTTATTATTTTCAGAACCAAAATTCCAAGCATTGACCAACTTACCAATAGTTGGATCAAAAACACCTTCTGTCTCTCTATAAATCTGTTTTGCCGCACTAAAAACAGTATCAAAATGAGGATCTGTATTTACTCTTTCATTCTTATTAATTTTTGAAATATGTGAAGACGGAATATAATTTGACATGGATTGGTTTAATACTTCAAAAATGCTATCAAATTGTTTTTGATAACTTTTATTGTCTAAATCGTAATATTGAATTTGATACGAGGTACCAAAAACAGGACCTTGAATTTTTACTAATTCAGGTTCGTTTTTACACGATATAAAAACAACTAACAATAATAAAATTGAAGCAAAACGATGTAACATAAATTTTAATTTAAATGAGTTTCTATAACCTGAATACCGTTGTATTCTATCAAGTATTCTTCGTTTAAGTAAATTGGTAAATCTTCGCCATTAGGATTACCCAAACCAACACCTGCATATAATATTTTGGCATTATGATCTTGTGCATGTTTTTTAAAAGATTCCATCCAAACAATGTCATAATTATTAGCATTTTCGGGTAAAATCACAGCTTTTACAATAACAAAATAGTACTGTTTATTTTTATCCATACACACAAATTGCGGATGTTTTTTTAGCTTACTGTTTATTGCTATAAATTCAAAACCACGTTGTTCTAAATCTTTTCCAACATGATTCATCGCTAAATTATGTAGTTCTTGTTTTGTTAACGGTTTACTCATAGCACAAAAATACGCTTTAACATTTATTTGCTGAAATTTTCTTATTTTAAAAGAAGAAAATCGCTAAGAAATTAAAAATGAAAACGACTAAAAGATTTGAAAACGCTATAAATAAACTATATATAGCTTTTAATGAAAACACATTAAATCCTGAATGCTGCAAACAATGTGCTGTTGGAAATATTTTAGATCAAAAAGACGCTTGGAAACATTTATCTGATGATCATGGTTCTTTAAAGTTGAATTACCTTGGATTAGTACATCAAAATTTAGGAAGAACTTTTAACGGATATTCGCCATTAGAATTACTAAAAATTGAAGCTGCTTTTTTGAGAGGTTGCGGTTACGAACTACCGCTTCATCATAAAAACAAAAGACCACATGATCTAACAAATAAGAATACATTATTTAACGGCTTAAATGAAGCTATCAAAGTGCTTTGTATTTTTGATAACATTGAAGATGTTACGAATTATTCAAATTTATTTAAAGCTTTAATTACAAAAAAAAGAGAGTTAAAACCTATAAATTTTGAGCTTGAAAAAGTGTAATATATTGCTTAATAATGAGCCAAAATAAAAAAGCCAATGTAAACACATTGGCTTTTATTATTTGAAGAGGTTTTATACTATCCTCCAAAGTCATCAAATCGGATGTTTTCATCTGGAATACCAAAATCTTCACCCATTTTTTGTACTGCTTTATTCATTAAAGGAGGACCACAGAAATATAACTCTATATCCTCTGGTGTATCATGATGATTTAAGTAGTTATCTATTACACAATTATGAATAAACCCTACAAAACCATCTCCTTCTTCATCATGTATATCTTTCTTAACTTTCCAGTTATCTTCTTCTAAAGGTTCTGAAAGTGCTAAGTAAAATTTAAAGTTAGGGAAGTCTCTTTCTAACTCACGGAAATGTTCAATATAGAATAATTCGCGCTTAGAACGACCACCATACCAATATGTTACTTTACGTCCTGTTTTTAATGTTTTGAATAAATGATATAAGTGAGAACGCATTGGTGCCATACCTGCTCCTCCACCAACGTAAAGCATTTCTGCATCAGATTCGTTAATAAAGAACTCTCCATAAGGTCCAGAGATTACACACTTATCACCTTTCTTTAAGTTAAATATGTATGATGATGCTACACCTGGATTTACGTCCATCCATCCATTTTTATTTCTATCCCATGGTGGCGTTGCAATACGAACATTTAACATTATCTCTCTACCTTCTGCTGGGTAAGAAGCCATAGAGTAAGCACGTTCTACAGTTTCGTCATTTTTCATTACTAATGGCCATAAATTGAATTTATCCCATTCTGCCTGAAACTTATCTGGTGAATCGTGTTCTTCTGGATGTGCGGTAATATCCATATCTGAATATTTCACTTCACATTTAGGAATTTCAATTTGAATATATCCACCAGCCTTGTAATTCATATCCTCAGGGATTTCAACTACAAACTCTTTAATAAAAGAGGCTACATTGTAATTACGTACAACTGTTGCTTCCCATTTTTTGATACCAAATACTTCTTCTGGTATCGTAATTTCCATGTCTTGTTTAACTTTTACTTGACAAGCTAAACGTGCACCATGTTGTAATTCTTTTCTTGTAAAGTGAGGTGTTTCTGTTGGTAAAGCTTCTCCACCACCATCTAAAACGTGACATTCACATTGGATACAAGTTCCACCACCACCACATGCAGATGGCAAGAATATTTTTTGGTTACCTAATGTTGATAATAATGTACCACCTGATGATACTTCAATTTCTTTTTCACCATTTATTTTTATAGTTACAGGACCTGATGGTGATAATTTTTGCTTAACATATAATAATAATGATACTAATACCAATGTTATTACTAAGAATGCGATAACAGTTGTTAAAACTGTTCCTAATGTACTTGCTGCTAAAATCATATTACTCTACTGTTGTATTGTTAGCTATAGTTGAGTTATTCTCTATAACCTTAGTTTCGGTTTTATCTTGCTTTTCAATTTGAGCTGCTTGTTCTGTTTTTTTAGAACCTTCATCATCTCCTCCAGTTAACATTCCTCCAAAACTCATAAATCCAATTGCCATAAGACCAGTAATAATAAATGTAATTCCTAGTCCTCTTAAAGGAGCTGGTACGTTAGAATAACGAATCTTTTCGCGGATTGCTGCGATAGCTAAAATTGCTAAGAACCAACCTATACCAGAAGCTATACCATAATTAAATGCTAAACCTATAGTTTCGATTTCTCTTGACTGCATAAATAAAGATCCTCCTAAAATTGCACAGTTTACTGCAATTAGCGGTAAAAATATACCTAGTGAATTATACAATGAAGGTGAAAACTTTTCTACAACAATTTCTACTAATTGTACCATGGTTGCAATAGTTGCAATAAACATGATAAATGATAAGAAACTTAAATCATAACTAGCATATTCTTCTCCTAACCAAGATAATGCACCTGGTTGTAATACATATTGATCTAAAAGCCAGTTTATAGGCACAGTAACTGCTAATACAAAGATTACTGCAGCACCTAAACCTACAGCTGTTGATACTTTTTTAGATACTGCAAGGTAAGAACACATCCCAAGGAATGTTGCAAATACCATGTTATCTATAAAGATTGATTTGAAAAATAATTCTATATGTTCCATATGTTATTTTTTGATGTCTTTTTGAAATATTTCAAAAAACGAGTCAATGTTTAGTCTTCTATTAAATCTTTGTTTCTGCTACGTTGTACCCAAATAATAATTCCTACAACAATTAATGCCATTGGCGATAATAACATAAATCCGTTATTTTCATATCCTATTGCATACAATCCTGATTTTTCGATTGGATCTCCTAAAACTTTAAATCCTAATAAAGTACCAGAACCTAATAATTCTCTAAAAAAACCTACTATTATTAATATAACACCGTATCCTAATGCGTTACCTATTCCATCAAGGAAAGATTTCCACGGTCCATTACCTAAAGCAAATGCTTCAAAACGTCCCATAATGATACAGTTTGTAATAATTAAACCAACGAATACAGAAAGTGTTTTACTTAACTCGTAAGCAAAAGCTTTTAGCACTTGGTCTACAATAATTACAAGAGCAGCTACAACAATAAGTTGTACAATAATTCTAATTTTTGAAGGAATAATGTTTCTCATTAAAGAGATAACAACGTTACCAACTCCTAATACAAATAATACAGATATTGCCATTACGATAGATGCTTTAAGCTCTGCAGTAATTGCTAATGCAGAACATATACCTAATACCTGAATGGTAATTGGGTTATTATCTGCTAATGGATCTGTAATTAATTTAGCGTCTTTTTTTGAAAGTAGTCCCATAATTAATTCGCTTGATTTTTTAATGTTTCAAAATAAGGCATGTATAACTTTAAGTCATTTTTAATCATAGCACTTACTCCATTACCAGTAATGGTAGCTCCTGCTAGAGCATCAACCTCATAATCTGTTTTGTCTTCGTTTTTAGGATCGTTATTTCCTTTGGCAACTGTTATACCTTTAAACACTCCATTATCTGTTAATAAGTGCTCGCCATAAAAGTCATCCATAAAATAACGTTGCTTAATGTTTGCTCCTAAACCAGGTGTTTCTCCTTTGTGATCAAAATATACACCTTGAACAACCATGTCTTTATTCATAGCAACATAGCCCCAAATAGCATCCCAAAGTCCTTTACCATATATTGGTGCTACGTAAAATGTTTTACCATCTTTTTCTCCAATAAATAAAGGCAAGCGTCTTGTTCCTCCATTTTTAGCTTTTGCTTGTTCTTTTTTAACATCGATTAAGTAAGCCTCATTGTTTTCTTTTACATCATTACCATCTATTACAACTTGCTTAGTGATGTATTTTGAAAAAGCTTCACTTACTTTATCTGTAGAAATAAATGTAACATCTGTTTCACCATTGTCATTTACTCCCATAGCGTAAAGAATGTTTTGTTGCTTTTCCATCCTTTCGTTTTCTGTTATAGTTGGCTTTAAAGATGCTGCAGTAAATGCTAATAAAGCACCAACAACAACTACCATTCCTATAGCAAATAATACCGTATATAAATTACTTTCTGTTCTGTTTGACATCACTATGCGGTTTTAACTTTTAAACGTTTCATTCTACGTTTTACATTTCCTTGTACAACGTAATGATCAATTGTTGGAGCAAAAACATTCATTAAAAGAATGGCTAACATTACTCCTTCTGGGTATGCTGGGTTAAATACACGAATCATGATAGATAAGAAACCTACTAAAAATCCGTAAATCCATTTTCCTTTATTTGTTTGAGATGCTGTTACTGGATCTGTTGCCATAAATACAGTACCAAAAGCAAAACCTCCTATTAATAAGTGGTGCCAAAACTCGGTACTCATTAACCCATAAAACTTGCTAGATTCTGTAATCCAACCAGAGCTAACAACACCATTAAAGATTAATCCCATTGCTAATGCACCAAGTACTGATGATAACATGATTCTCCAACTTCCTATCTTAGTAAAGATTAAGAATAAACCTCCTAAAAGGATTAATAATGCTGAAGTCTCTCCTACAGATCCTGGAATAAATCCGAAAAACATATCCATTACCTCATAACCTGCTGCTTTACCTTGCGCTAGATTACCTAAAATAGTTTCTCCTGAAATAGCATCTGGTGTACCTGCTCTTTCTACTGCTTCATGTACCCATACTTTATCTCCTGACATCCAAGTTGGATAAGCAAAGAATAAGAATGCACGAATAGTTAATGCTGGGTTTAAGATATTCATCCCTGTACCACCAAAAACTTCTTTACCAATGATAACACCAAAAACAACTGCTACTGATAACATCCATAACGGAATGTCTACAGGTACAATTAATGGTACTAACATACCTGTTACTAAGTATCCTTCTTCTACTTCATGACCTTTAATTACTGCGAAAATAAATTCGATTAAAAGACCAACTCCGTAAGACACTATAACTAAAGGTAACACTGTCCAAGCACCAACTACAAAATTATCCCAAGTTAAAAAGTTTCCGAATAAGGATACTTCTCTTGTGATACCTGCAGCTGCATCGATAGCTGCATAATGTTGGTAACCTGCATTAAAAATACCGAAGATTAAACATGGTATTAATGCCATGATTACAGTATTCATTGTACGCTTTAAATCGTCTGCTGCCTTTACATGAGTTCCTCCGTGAGTCGTTTCATTTGGCAGATATAAGAAAGTATGAATTGCATTAAAAGCTGGCGCCATTTTGGTGCCTTTATACTTTTCTTTTAAGTTGTGTAAGTTACTTTTTAAACCCATTATCCTATCTCTTTAAGCATTAAGTCTAATCCTTCTCTAATTATTTTTTGATGTGGTTGTTTTGACACACAAATAAATTCTGTTAACGCAAAATCTTCTGGTGCAACCTCATACATTCCTAAAGCTTCCATTTCATCTAAATCTTGATACATACAAGATTTTAAAATTTGTAATGGATAAATATCTAAAGGAAATACTTCTTCATAACTTCCTGTTACTACAAAAGCTCTATGCTCTCCGTTTGTATTAGTATCTAAGTTATATTTTTTGTTTGGCGATAACCAAGAAAAAGTTAAAGCTCTAGATGTTGAAATCTTGTTAAAAACAGGCTTGTTCCATCCAAAAAACTCGTAATCGTCTCCTTCAGGAATTACTGTAATTATATTGCTATAATAGTCTAAGTAACCGTCTGGTTTAACTTGTTTACCAGACAACACATTTCCTGAGATAATACGGTCATTACCGTCTTTATCAACACCGTTATCATAAACCATAGTAGACACTTCACTTCCTATTTTAGTACGGAAATATCTTGGTTTTTTAACAGATGCTCCTGCAAGTGCTATAACACGCTCTGCATTAAACTTACCTGTTAAAAGCAATTCACCTATGATTACTAAATCTTGTGCATTTACTGTCCAAACAACTTCACCTTTATTAATCGGGTCTATTTTGTTGATTTGTGTTCCTACATTACCAGATGGATGAGGACCAGACACTTTGTGTACCGTTACATTATTTAAGTTAGCTAATGGCGAGTTACCATTTTTACCAACCGAAACATGTACTGCTCCTTCTGTTAATTTACTTAAAGCAGTTACCGCAGCTTGCAATTCTGCTTCTTTACCTTGAAGCGTATAATCTAAATCTGCAGCTAACGGCGCACTTGCGTAAGCTGAGATAAAGATAGACTTTGGCGTACCTGTTGGCTTTGCAACTACATCATAAGGACGTTGCTTAACAAAAGCCCAACAACCTGATTCTAAAAGTCTAGATTTAATAGCATCTGCATTTGCAGTTTCTACGTCTAACTTTCCAAAATCTTCGTAAGCTTGCTCTTTGTCTGCTTTAATTTTGATTGTTAAAATTCTTCTCTTAGCTCCACGTTCTATTTCTACGATTTCACCAGAAACTGGAGAAACAAATTTTACGCTTTCGTCGGATTTATCATAAAAAACAGTGGTTCCTGCCTTTACTTTATCTCCTGCTCTAGCAACTAACTTTGGAGTAACTTGATGAAAATCTTCTGGTCTGATTGCGTAAAAGTTGCTTACTATGGCATTTTCAGTAGCCTTTTCTGCTTCTCCTTTTAACTTTATATCTAGACCTTTTTTAATCTTAATGTCGTTTGACATGTTATAAATCTATTAGTTAATAGTTATACTGATTGAGTTTTTGAGGAATCAAAAATCCGTGCAAATTTAAGAATAAATACATAATTATATCACAAATAATCAAGAAAAACTTTAAGGCACAGATTTTGTTTATATTTGTTATATAAAATCATCGTTAAATGCAACAAAAACTTAAACAACTTATCCTGCTATTAATCATTCCTTTAACTAGTTTTTCTCAAGTTGAAGAAATTATCCCGCCAGACTACATCAAAACTATTTATTTTAATGGAGGAACTGCTGAAAGCCAATTACCTATCATAAGATTAGGCGAGTCTCTTAATTTAGAATTTGACGCATTAAACGGAAACGAAGACGATTATTATTACGAAATAAAGCACTATAATTTTGACTGGACACCATCACAATTAGTAGAATCTGAATATTTAGATGGCTTTGACGAGCAACGCATAAGAACTTATCAAAACTCTTTTAACACACTACAAACTTACTCGCATTACAAACTAACTATACCAAATCAATTCACCCAAGCTATTAAAGTTACAGGTAATTACATGATTACTATTTATGATGATTATGACGATATTATTTTCTCAAGAAAATTTATGGTTTACGAGCAATTAGCTAATGTTGGAGTTACTATAAAACGATCAAGAAATGTAAAAGAAATAGATAAAAAACAATCTGTAGACATTACCATTAACTCAAGTCAAATTCAGTTTGTAAACCCAAAAGAAACCGTAAAAACTGTGGTTATTCAAAACAACAATTTAAAAACTGCAATTACAGATTTAGAACCACAATACATCTTAGCCAACGAGCTAACTTACAGATATAATGAAAAGTCCAGTTTTTATGGCGGTAACGAATTTTTCTTCTTCGAAAACAAAGAAATTAGAGCCGCAAGTAACGGCGTTCAATTTATAGATTTACAGGATTTATATCACTCCTATTTATTCACAAACATATCTAGAGCAAATCAAAGATATACTTACAATCCTGATATTAATGGTAATTTTGTAATCACCGCATTAGATGTTGATAATCCTGATGTAGAAGCAGATTATGCTGAAGTTCACTTCAGTCTTCAATACCCAAAATTAGAAGACGGACAAGATATCTTTGTCTACGGAAACTTCAATAATTACGAACTTGAAGAAGCCACAAGAATGGAATATTTTGAAGAAGAAGGCATTTACACTACTTCTTTCTTGTTAAAACAAGGGTTTTACAACTACAAATACGTTATTTTAAACAAAGACAACACCATTGACCATGATAAAATAGGTGGAAGTTTTTGGCAAACAGAAAACAATTACAAAGTTATAGTTTACTACAGAGAACTTGGTACTAGATATGACAAAGTCATTGGTTTGGGTGAAAAAAACTCGGTTGGAATCACCAATTAATCCTAAAATTATTCTAATAAACTATAAAAACAATCAACTTTACTGATAATTTGCTATTTTTGCAACAGCAGAAAACCAGTTAAACAATTATGGTACAGCAAATTACTAAAGGCATAAAAATTTCAGTAGAAACAAATTTTGAAGGTACATTTTACAAAAACTACAAACTTCATTATGCTTTTGGTTATCAAGTAACTATTGAAAACCAAGGTAAAGACGCTGTACAACTTAATTCAAGAAAATGGACTATTTACGATGCTTTAAACAATATTGAAGAAGTTGAAGGCGAAGGCGTAATTGGTCAAAAACCCGTGATTAAACCTGGTGAATCTCATACCTATTCTTCTGGATGTTTATTAGCTTCTCCTTTTGGTGCTATGTCTGGATTTTACAATATGGTAAATTTTACAACCACCAAAAACTTCGAGGTAGCTATTCCTAAGTTTTATTTAAGCGCACCATTTGCGACTAATTAATTTTAGTGTTTTTTTCAAGAAGCTCTCTTTCTGATAAATCAAAAGCCATGTTTTTGACTCTATTTAATTGATCTTTAGTTTGAAACCAAGCAAATATTAGAAATACTATAAAAATTATTATGTGAGCAATTAAATAACTTGGATTCTCAATTCCGTCTGGTTTATTAAATGCTATCGTTACAGCACCTCCGTAAATAGCTAAATACATAAGTAGATTTAAATAAATTACATAATTTTTTATCATGTATTTACCTCCAATATGGCTATATGTTATTAAATTTTGACCAACCAATTTATTAATTTTAATTTCTAAATATTGCTTATAACCGTGAAAACCTAAAGTTCTCTGATATTGATATAATATTGCTGCAAGTATCATTAAAACTAAAATAGGTAGAAATTGCAAATACAATTTTGTATTGTTCTTATCTAAATTACTATCATCTACTAAACCTATACCTTCGACTAAGAAAAATATATATCCAGCTGTTAAAGCCAACGCTCCTTGTGTGTATAAAAATTGATTTCCTACAAATTTCTCAATCTTATTATTTATTAATTCATATTCTTTTAATAACACATCAAGCCTACTCTTTTCTAAGTTTAAATTCATAATTAATACAAATAAATTTTAATAAATATAGTCAATAAAAAATTATCAATAATAGTCAGAACATATAAGTCCTCTAATATTAAAATCATCTTGATTATACATTAAGTAACCTCACTTAAAACCCATAAAAAAGTTGTACCTTTGTGTGACAAAATTTTTGAATTAAAAATACAACATTAAACTATGGGAAAAGGATTTTTTAACGTACCTATTGCTGTTAATGAACCAGTAAAAAGCTACGCGCCAGGTTCGCCAGAACGTGAAGCTGTTTTAAAAGCATACAAAGAAATGATTAACACAACTGTTGATGTACCAATGTATATTAACGGTAAAGATGTTACTACAGGAAACACCAGAACAATGTCTCCGCCTCACGACCATAAACATGTTGTTGGAACCTACCATTTAGCCGAAAAAAAACATGTAGACGAAGCTATTGCAACCGCATTAGAAGCTAGAAAAACATGGGCAAACACACCTTGGGAACAACGCGCTGGAATATTTTTAAAAGCTGCCGAATTAATTGCAGGTCCATACCGTGCTAAAATTAATGCAGCAACCATGATTGCACAATCAAAAACAATTCACCAAGCTGAAATTGATTCTGCTTGTGAGTTAATTGACTTTTTACGTTTTAACGTGCAATACATGACAGATATTTATCACGATCAACCAGAAAGCACAAGTGATGCTTGGAATCGTTTAGAATATCGCCCATTAGAAGGATTTACTTATGCGGTAACTCCATTTAACTTTACTGCAATTGCAGGAAACTTACCATCTTGTATGGCATTAATGGGTAATGTTGTGGTTTGGAAGCCTAGTGACTCACAAATCTACTCTGCTAAAGTTGTGATGGATGTATTTAAAGAAGCTGGTGTACCAGACGGTGTTATTAACGTTGTTTTTGGTGACCCAGTAATGATTACAGATACTGTTTTAGACAGTCCAGATTTTTCAGGACTTCACTTCACAGGATCTACTTTTATCTTTAAAGAACTATGGAAAAAAATAGGTAACAACATTCACAACTACAAAACATACCCTAAAATTGTAGGTGAAACTGGAGGAAAAGATTTTATCGTTGCTCATAAAACCGCAAACCCAAAACAAGTAGCTACTGCAATTGTTAGAGGCGCATTTGAATTTCAAGGTCAAAAATGTAGTGCCGCTTCTAGAGCATACATTTCTGAAAGTATTTGGGATCAAGTTAAAGATTACGTAGTTGAAGATGTAAAATCATTTAAAATGGGTTCTCCAGAAGATATGAGCAACTTCTTTACTGCAGTAATACACGAAGGATCTTTTGATAAATTAGCTAAGTATATTGACCAAGCAAAAGCTGATGACAATGTTGAAGTTGTAGCTGGAGGAAATTACGATAAAAGTAAAGGTTACTTTATAGAACCAACTGTACTTTTAACAACAGATCCAAAATACACAACAATGCAAGAAGAGTTATTTGGTCCTGTAATCACAATTTACGTGTTTAAAGATGATCAATTCTCTGAAACCTTAGAATTAGTAGATGGCACTAGCGAGTATGCTTTAACAGGAGCTATTTTAGCACAAGACAGATATGCTATTGTAGAAGCAACAAAAGCATTACAAAATTGTGCTGGTAACTTCTACATTAACGATAAACCAACTGGTGCTGTTGTAGGACAACAACCTTTTGGTGGTGCAAGATCATCTGGAACTAACGATAAAGCAGGAAGTGCTTTAAATTTATTACGTTGGGTATCACCAAGAATGATTAAAGAAACATTTGTAACACCAACAGATTACAGATATCCGTTTTTAGGTGAATAATCTATAAAGTATTCAATAAAAAAAACCGAAGCAAATAGCTTCGGTTTTTTTATTTTAAATTATGATGCGGTTATTTTTTCAATTCAAGTTTTTCTGCAAAGTAATCGCAAAAATCTTTCATGGTTGCAGACATTTTTTCATCTTGTGTGGCTCTATGAAATGTGTTACTCATAGCCACTAATGTTTGATGAAAAAACACTTTCATTTCGTCTACTGGCATATCTTTGGTCCATAAGTCTATTCTTAAAGATTCTTGTGCTTTACTATCCCAAACAGAAAGCATCATTGCTTTAGCTTCTGCATTTGATATTCCTCCATCTTCTGCTGTCCAGTTTAATTTCTCTGGAACTCGGTTTTCATCTAACTCTACGTTTAATTTTATTTCTGATGTAATATTTGCCATTATTAATTTGGTTTATATTTTGCTTTATTAAAAATTGTTTGCGCTGGCGTGTTTAATAACTGCGTAAAATCTACGTCGTTTTTTTCTGCATAAGATTTCACAATCTGCCAACCTATATATCTTCCTACACGACCAGGTGACTCGTTATCTATCTGCTCTAAATAAAACTTAGAAAAAGGTGCTGGATTGATAAATCTACCAGGCAATTTGGCATCTGTACTAAAAAGTAATTCTTTATCTACAAAGTAACGCCAAATGTACTCTTCGTTAGATTTAACCCATTCTAGTTGTTCTGGTGTGTATTTTATTTTTTCTGCATCGGTTTTAAAAGGAATAATCTTGTCTTTGAAATACAATATTTTTCCGTGGTAAATCATTTCTTCTAACAGATTTTTACGCTTTGTATCCAATATTATTTTTTCTGCATAAGCTTCAGTCAAATCAGAAACAATATACTCTGGCTCCATCTGACTTGCTATATACTTTTGCATGCCTTGATAAAATTCATGATCTTTTCCTAAATAAGTATCAAGCTCTATTAAAGTAACGGTATCTGTTACAAAAACTCTATTTTGGTAAACTACTCTATCATTAAAAGTGATAATTCTCGGGATTTTTGTATCCGGAAAATAATATTTTAAATGTTGATACATTTTTGTGATATCAACTGTTTCTTCTTTAAAGTCGGGGAAAGCTTTTCTAGTTTTCTCAGCAATTAAAACATCTAAAGTATCTGTCATTCTGTTTAACCAAAATTCATCTTCATATTTATCAGAAAACATAAAAGGATATGCCTTTTTCAATTTTGGAAAATCTGCTTCGGAAGTGTTTGAAAAAGCTAAATCAAAACGTTCTACATCTAAATTCACATTAATTTTAGATATTTCTTCTTCTATTTTATTATCGTCTTCACAAGAAAACAGACTTAAAAAAATAAAAACATAAAAAATATAAACTCTCATAGACTTAAACTACTCTTAATTTTTATTACTTAAAGCTTTACTTTACTTTTGTTAAACAAAGGTACTACACTTTAACTTAAATTCTTTGATTATGCAAACAGAAAAAGTTGTTAAACATATTGTAAATTGGTTAAAAGACTACGCTAATAACGCAAAAGTAAATGGTTTTGTTGTTGGTATTTCTGGCGGAATTGACAGCGCAGTAACATCTACTTTGTGTGCAGAAACTGGTTTAAAAGTTTTATGCATAGAAATGCCAATACACCAAGCTGCTAGCCACGTAAGCAGAGCACAAGAACATATTAAACAACTTAAAGAACGTTATGATAATGTTGTTGACGTTAGAGTAGATTTAACACCTGTTTTTGAAGAATTTAAAACTGAAGTTTCTTTAGAAGGTAAACAAGATACCGTAGACATGGCGCTTGCCAACACAAGAGCAAGATTACGCATGACTACTTTATATTATCATGCTGGTTTATACGGATTACTTGTTGCTGGTACAGGTAATAAAGTTGAAGATTTTGGTGTTGGTTTTTACACAAAATACGGAGATGGCGGCGTAGATTTAAGTCCGATTGCCGATTTAATGAAGAGTCAGGTTTATAAAATTGGCGAATTTTTACACGTCCCAAAATCGATAATTGAAGCTGCTCCAAGCGATGGTTTATTCGGAGACGCAAGAAGCGACGAAGACCAGATAGGCGCTAGCTATCCTGAGTTAGAATGGGCAATGACAATGGATGCCGAAGGAAAAACACTTTCTGATTTTTCTGGAAGAGAATACGAGGTTTTTAAGATATACAAACGATACAATATCAGTAATTTACACAAAATGATTCCTATTCCTGTTTGTAAAATCCCTAATGACATACTATAATATTTGAGAATCTTCTATTTTTTACATAACTTTACTCTCGCTATTATTATTTCTATAATCTAGTTTATCAACTTTTGATAGACCCTTAAAAACTTGTACCATGGTCAAACTATTGGTTGCAGACCAGTACCCTATTATTACAAAAGGGCTACAATTGGTCTTTTCGGACTCACGCGATGTAAAAATTGTCGCTACAGTAGCGGACGGGGAAGCTATATTTGATGCTTTAAAAGAGCATCATGTAGATATTCTTATGTGCGATATTGATCTTCCTAAGCTTAACGGAATTAGCGTTTTGAGACGCTTAAAAAAAGAATTTCCTAACATTAAAACTATTGTTTTTACAGGACAACAAGAAGACGTCTATGCTATTAGCACTATTAAAGCTGGAGCAGATGGTTTTATTTCTAAAACAGAAAACTTACTAACCTTAAAAGATGCCATTATGAAAGTTCATCTTGGCGGAGTTTATCTTAGCCCAACTCTTTCTAAAAAAATAGCTTTAAATAAAGCTAAAGGAAGCAAAGGTGGTTATTTTAAAAAGTTATCTACAAGAGAAGTTGAAGTTTTAAAACTTCTATCTAACGGACAGCGTAACAAAGAAATAGCCGAAGAACTATCTATTAACGAGAAAACAGTAAGCACATACAAAGCAAGATTGATGAAAAAGCTTAATGTATCTAACCTAATAGATTTAGTTAATCAAGCTAAAAATTTAAATCTATAAAGGTTTTCCTAATCTTCTAGATAAAATATTATCTAGTTTTTTGTAATCCATTACATCTTCAATGATAGATCTGTTTTGAACAGTTAAATCACTATCTGTTTGTTGTAATAAACTATCAATTTTTTTAGTTATCAAAAAGCATCTTAAATGTAAAATAGTTTGACTAACTAATTGAGACAAACTTATTGTTTTGTCCTTGGGGAATATATTATTTCTTTGCCAATCTGCAAGACTGTATTTTTCATCTTCCATCATAATAGAAGTAATTTCTTGAGATAAAATAGGATCTATAGTATTGATAAGATTTTCTATTTTAAAGTTTGGATCTTGATTTAAACCATTTATCACTTCATAATAAATAGCTTTAAATTTTGGATTTAAAAACTCCATTTCATCCTCCTGAAGATCTAAATAAATTTTCTCAAATACTTTAGCTTCTTGAATAACAGTTTCATCAACTAATTCTCCTTTTTCATTTTCTTTTAAAACAGAATCTTCAAACTCTTCTGTTCTGTTCCCGTAAAGCAATAAGATTTCGATAATTTTTCGCTCTAATTCATATTGAACGTCTACTTTTTTTACAGATTGTTCGGTCTTAATAACATCAAACGCTTTGCGTGTTGTTACTTTTTGCTTAGAAGCTTCATTTAAATCTTTATTTTGAAGTTGTGCCAAGGTTGTAAACAGCACATCTTCACTTATATCCATAATGCGAGCACATTCTTGAATATAAACTTCAGTCTTGATTCTATCTGGTATTTTAGAAATACTGGTTACAATATCTCTAATAGTTTCGGCTTTTTGAATTGGATCATCTTTAGCAGATTGATATAAAACCGAAGCCTTAAACTGAATAAAATCTTTTGCGTTTTCTTCTAAATAAGTAGTTAGCTCTTCTAATGTATTTGATTTTGCAAAACTATCAGGATCTTCACCTTCTGGAAAAGTACAAACCTTTACATTCATACCTTGCTCTAAAATCAAATCTATACCACGTAACGATGCTCGCATACCTGCTGCATCTCCATCAAACAGTACAGTTATATTTTTGGTTAGCCTGTTAATTAACCTAATTTGATCACTTGTTAAAGCCGTACCAGAACTTGAAACTACATTTTTAATTCCTGTTTGATGAAACTGAATAACGTCTGTATAACCTTCTACTAAATAGCAATTATCTTCTTTTGCAATGCTTTGTTTAGCATGATAAATACCATAAAGTACTTTACTTTTATGGTAAATTTCACTTTCTGGACTATTTAGGTATTTGGCAGCTTTTTTATCGTTTGTTAAAATACGACCTCCAAAACCTAAAACACGACCACTCATACTTTGTATAGGAAACATCACTCGACCCTTAAAACGGTCAAATTGTTTGTTTTCTTTAACTATTGTAAGTCCTGTTTCTTCTAAAAACTCTAATTGATATCCTTGTTTTATAGCCTCATCTGTAAAAGCACTCCAATCGTCTAAAGAATAACCTAAATCAAACTTTTTTATAGTTTCTGATGTAAAACCACGTTCTTTAAAATAGCTTAATCCAATTGCTTTACCTTTATCTGTATTATGTAATATATTTTGAAAATATGTGTTTGCATATTCACTTACCAAATAAAGACTTTCTCTTTTATCTTGCGCTTCTTTTTGAGCGTTAGTTTGCTCTGTTTCTTGAATTTCAATATTGTATTTTTTTGCTAAATACTTTATTGCTTCAGGATAAGTAAAATGCTCATGCTCCATTAAAAAAGCTACTACATTTCCTCCTTTACCTGTACTAAAATCCTTCCAGATTTGCTTTACTGGAGATACCATAAAACTTGGTGTACGCTCGTCTGAAAACGGACTTAAACCTTTAAAGTTACTACCAGCTTTTTTAAGCTGAACGAAGTCACCAATAACCTCTTCTAGTCTAGCGGTTTCATATACTTGATCTATGGTAGTTTTTGATATCAAAAGATGTGTGTTTTTTAATGCTTATTTAGATTGTAAAAGTAATAATATTTTACTTCTTCTTTTAATAACAAAACAATCTAAACAAAAAAAGCCTCTTAAGTTTTTAAGAGGCTTTAATACTAACTTATTAGACTTAACCCAAATCTACTCTAATACCTAATGAAATATTGTTTTGATCTACTGTTGCGTCTTTAAAAATTGTAGACAGGTCATATTTAGCATATAAACTTAAATCTCCGTAACCTATATAAGCCGCTAAACCATAAACAAAAGTATTAGTATTGTAGCTTGTTTTTATTTTTTGTTTTACACGATCACCAAATTCATCTTCGTAAACTAGCTTTTGTTGCGTCCCTAAATTAACACCACCATAACCACCTATACCTATTTTAAAATGATCATCTGTAAAATATCTAATACGATCTTTATATTCTTTTTTAGTTGAAGGCCCAAACTCAAAAAACACAGGTATTACAAGATTTGTAGTTCTAAATTTTGCTTTTTTTAGGTCGTTAGGAAAAACCTGCAGAGTTGTTTCTTCTGTTCCTTTTTCAAAATACAAATTGTCTTTTATATCCAATTTATTCCACTGAAAAGATAACCCGTATTTAAATCTCAAAAAGTTTGATTCCTTAAAAACACGAGTATTCCATAACCAACCAAGCTCTACAAATCCTGATCCTCCTAATTTGTATGGAGAATCATCTAAAGAAACACCATCTATAATTGCGTTATTAAAACCCATTGCAAAAAGCAATTGATTACCAGTTCTTATATCATATTTTGGAGGTGATTTTTTAGCTTTAACTTCTACTATTTCTTTTTGCCCATCTCCTATATTGATAGAAAACACTGTTGACTTTTTATCTGGATCTGGCAGATCATTATTACGCTCCATTAATTCGAACTTATTTTCTAAAATAATATAGCGGTTTTCTATGTTTTTAGCATGTTTTTCTGCAGCTTCTTTTTTAAGCTTTTCTGCTTCTTCAAAAGTAATATCTTCTCTATCTAAACGGTCATTAATTTTATCTACTTCTTCTTTTAAAGTTTCAAGTTCGGCATTTTTAATACGTTCTTTATAATCTTCAATCATTTTAGAAACGTCTTGTTTTGCAACCGTTAAAGTGTCTTGCGCTTGTAGTTGACTAACCACAAAAATTGAAATAACTAGCGTTAGGTGTTTAATAATGTTTTGCATAATTGTTCGTGTTAATTTTGTTAGATGAAATATTAATTATCGTTACTAACTACTGTACTTTTAACGGTTTCATAGCCTGATTTTACGACATGAAACAGTCTGTGCTTTAATGACTTTTCTGAAGTCATTTCTACTTCTTCCAATAGATCGTTAGCGTTAATTTTTTCTGTTACATTTTTATAATCATCTGCAGAAAATTGGTTCATTGCATTTTCTAAAAGTTGATTTGCTTCATCTAAAGACGGCTGTTCTTTAGACACTTCTGCAACTGTATTTTCTGATATTTGATTATTTAATTGATTGTTATTTTCTTCTTTATTTTTAGGGTTAACTGCTGCTAAATATTGCTCTAGTTTTTTCTGTTTATTAGCTACTGATGTTTTAGGTTTTTCTGTTTTTAATTTAGAGGTTTCAACTTCATCATTAGTATTAACTAAAGGTGTGTTTTCTAAATTTTCTCCAACTTTATCTTCAATTTTATTTTTTATAATTGTAGGCTGTTCTTTGCTTTTTTGGTCTTTTTCTTGATTAACAATGGTGTTTTCTGGCATTACTTCTTCTTTATTAAACAAAGTAATTGCTAACATTACACCTACTAAAGTTGCTGCAACACCTATCCACCAAACAGATAACTTTCTCTTTTTATCAGACTGTTCCAGTTTATTATTTAACTGCGTCCAAGCGTCTTGACTTGGTGTTATGGTACGGCGTTCTAAAACGTCTTTAGCTTTCTTTTCAAATTTATTTGGTGCCATACTCTTTGGTATTTTGGTTATTAATTTGGGTTTGTAATAATTGGCGCGCTTTGTACAATTGTGATTTTGATGTGCCTTCTGTAATGTTTAATTCTTTTGCAATTTCTGAGTGTTTATAACCTTCTATTGCATACATCACAAAAACCATTTTATAACCATCAGGTAAATTATCTATCATTTTTTGCAAGTGCGCCACATCATATTGTTGTGATGTACTATCCTCTATCTCGGTATAAGGATGCGTATCTTCTGTAAAAAATAACTGGTTGTCTTGACGTAAGAAAGAAATGCTTTCTCTTATCATAATACGTCTTATCCATCCTTCAAAACTTCCTTCGCTTTTAAATTGTTTAAGATTGGTAAACACTTTTAAAAAACCGTTAAGCATGACTTCTTCTGCTTTTTGTAGGTCTTTTATATAGTAACGACAAACGCTTAACATTTTTGGCGCATGCATCTCGTATAGCGTATGCTGCGCTTTTCTGTTATGCTGAATTGCTTTTTTTATCAGCTTTGTTTCGTTATTAAAAAGTGTTACTACTTTCACAAAAACGTGTTTAGTTGGACGTTGTATTTATAAAGACGCAAAAACTATGAAAAAGGTTGCCTGAAGTTGAAAAAAAAAATTATTTTTTTCTTTCTATTACGTAATTTACCATCAGTTTTAATGATGCTTTATAGTCTGATTCCGGGAAAGTTTCAAGGATATTTAGGGCTTCTTTTTGAAAAGATTTCATTTTAGAAACTGCGTAATCTAGTCCGTCATTTTCTTTAACAAATTCTATAACCTGATCAACTCTTTTTTTATCCTTGTTATGATTTTTCACTGAATTGATTAACCAGTTTTTATCTTTTTTAGAGCAATTATTAAGCACATAAATAAGCGGTAAGGTCATTTTTTGCTCTTTGATATCTATACCTATAGGTTTACCAATGCTTTTAGATCCGTAGTCAAACAAATCGTCTTTGATTTGAAAAGCCATTCCTATTAGCTCTCCAAATTTTCGCATCGTTTCTACCTCTACTGAATTAGGTTTTACAGAAGCTGCACCTAGACTACAACAAGCAGCTATTAAAGTTGCTGTTTTCTGGCGGATGATTTCGTAATAGACTTCTTCGGTAATATCTAATTTTCTAGCTTTTTCTATTTGAAGTAATTCGCCTTCACTCATTTCTCTTACTGCAACCGAAATGATTTTAAGTAAATCAAAATCGTTATTATCGATGGAAAGCAATAACCCTTTTGACAGTAAAAAGTCTCCTATTAAAACTGCTATTTTGTTTTTCCAAAGTGCGTTGATCGAGAAAAAACCACGACGTTTATTACTATCGTCAACAACATCATCATGTACTAAAGTTGCTGTATGAATAAGCTCTATAACAGATGCGCCTCGATAAGTACGCTCGCTAATCTCTCCGTTTGCTACCATTTTTGCAACTAAAAAAACAAACATTGGTCGCATTTGTTTTCCTTTTCGGTTTACAATGTAATAGGTAATACGATTAAGTAATGCGACTTTAGAAGACATTGACAACCTAAATTTTTGCTCGAAAAGATCCATTTCAAACGCAATAGGTTGTTTTATTTGTTCGGTTATTTTCAAAAAAGATGGCTTAAATTATCGATTTCAAAAATACGAATAAAGTAAGATATGATATTATTAATATTTTGTAATTTTTAAAACTCTTTATAATTACTGATTTATTTTGTTTAACTTTAAGCTTATTTATTAATCAATAACACTCTAGCTTATGAGAAATTTTACTTTGTTTTTATTTTTAATATCATTTTCATTTACTTTTGGACAAGTTGTACTAAATGAAAATTTTGATACAGCTTTGTCATTACCAACCGGATGGACAAATAACGATATTGCTACAAGTGGAGAACTATGGACTTTTGAAACAGGTGGTAACGCGCCTTATTTAGGAACTGGAAACACTGCTTTTTATACTACTGCTGGATTTTCTGGGAATTACCCTATTTTCAACAGTGATGCTAATGGAGCTGGAGCTGCTGAAAATACTGCTCTAGAAAGCCCTTCTTTTGATTGCTCTACTTTAACCACTGTAATTTTATCTTTTAAACACCTATTTGTTAGTGGCTATGGAGGTGAAGGACATATAGAAGTTTTTGACGGAACACAATGGGTTGAAGTTGGACTTTATTCTGAGACAAACGTAACAGTTGACACATACACATCTGGTGAAATCATTATTGACGTGAGTACAGAATTAGCTGGTGTATCTAATGCTCAAGTTAGATTTAGATGGGTTGGAAATTACTCTTACTATTGGGCTTTAGATGATGTAACAGTTCAACAACCAACTATAAATCCTCCTGATGCTCCAACAACACCAACACCTATTGATGGCGCTGTAGACGTACCTATAGACACTTCTGCAAATCCTACTTTAACAATATCTCCTTTTGAGTGGATTGCTGCGACAACTGGAGATCCTGCCTCGTCATTTAATCTTAGCTTAGGAATAACTCCTTCTGGAGATGATATAGGTTCACTTACTGGATTTAACAGTGGTGGAGGTGTTAATTATAATTGGGCTTATAGCACAACTTATTATTGGAGAATTGATGCAGTAAATATAGCAGGTACAACTCAAGGTACTGTATGGAGCTTTACTACTGAAGCAGATCCTAACTTATCAACTGATGACTTTAACATAAAGCCTTTAAGCATTTATCCAAATCCGACTTCAGATTTTGTAAATATAAAAACAGACATGACTATTAACTCTGTTGAAGTATTTAATCAATTAGGACAAAGAGTAATTAATCTTAAAGGAGATTCTTTATTAGAAAACACTATTGATGTTAAAAATTTAAAAAACGGTATTTATCTAATGACAATAACGTCTGACAAGAAAAAACAAACTTTTAAATTCATTAAAGAATAATCATTATCAAAACTTAAACAAAAAAGCGATTTCAACTTGAAATCGCTTTTTTTATTTGCTTTTATTGGCTAATTGACCGCAAGCAGCATCAATATCTTTACCTCTACTACGCCTAACTGTAACAGTTATATTGTTTGCTTCTAACACTTTTTGGTACATATCAATTGCTTCTGTATTTGCTTGTTGAAACTCGCCATCATCAATAGGGTTATATTCGATTAAGTTAACTTTACTTGGTGCAAATTTGCAAAACTTAACCAACGCATCTACATCTTTACGCCTATCGTTTATCCCTTTCCAAACTACATATTCGTAGGTTATTCTGTTTTTTGTTTTAGCATACCAATATTCTAAAGCTTCTCTTAAATCTGATAACGGAAAGGTTGCGTTAAATGGCATTATAGATGTTCTTACCTCATCAATTGCAGAGTGTAATGACACTGCTAATTTAAATTTAACTTCGTCATCAGCCATTTTTTTAATCATTTTTGGCACTCCTGAAGTTGAAACTACAATACGTTTTGGAGACATCCCTAAACCTTCTGGAGATGTGATTTTATCAATAGCTTTTAATACGTTATTGTAGTTCATTAATGGTTCTCCCATACCCATAAACACAATATTGCTTAAAGGTCTATCATGATATAATCTACTTTCTCTATCTATAGCTACGACTTGATCATAAATTTCGTCTGGATTTAGATTTCGCATACGTTTTAACCGTGCTGTTGCACAAAACTTACAATCTAAACTACAACCTACTTGACTTGACACACATGCTGTAGTACGTGTATTTGTTGGTATTAAAACCGACTCGACCACCAAACCATCATGTAATTTTACAGCGTTTTTCACTGTTCCATCACTACTACGTTGTAAAGTATCTACTTGTATGTGGTTAATTACAAAATTATCTTCAAGCATTTGACGTGTTTCTTTTGAGATATTGGTCATATCTTCAAAAGTATGAGCGCTTTTACCCCATAACCATTCATACACTTGATTTCCTCTAAAGGCTTTATCGCCTTGAGCTACAAAAAAATCTCTAAGTTGGTCTTTAGTTAAGGCGCGTATGTCTTTTTTCTTTGTTTCCATAGGTTTTGCAAAGCTACAAATTATGATTTATCCTTTGTGTAAGTGATTGATTTATTTAATGTAATAGTCTTTGGCTGGCGCATTAGCGGTTAAGGCTTTGTTGAAGCTCTTTTTGTGTTGTTGCGTATATGCAACACAAAAAAGCGACTGCCGAAAACGCGACCCTTTAGGGTAATGCCATAAAAAAACCTCTTCTTATTGACATAAAAAGAGGTTAAACTATATTTATTGTTCTTTTACAGGATTAACATAGCGTCACCATAGCTGTAAAATTTGTATTTTTCTTTTACTGCTTCTTCATACGCACGCTTAACAAAATCGTGACCTGCAAATGCAGAAATCATCATTAATAATGTTGATTTTGGTGTGTGGAAGTTTGTAATCATAGAGTTTGCGATACTAAAATCGTATGGTGGGAAAATAAATTTGTTTGTCCAACCTTCAATTTCATTTAAGGTTCCGCTAGAAGACACAGAGCTTTCTATAGCACGCATTGCTGTTGTACCAACTGCGCATACACGACGTTTTTCGGCTTTTGCATTATTGATAATTCTTACTGCTTCTGGTCCTATTTTTAGCTCTTCGCTATCCATTTTATGCTTAGAAAGATCTTCTACCTCAACTGGATTAAAAGTACCTAAACCAACGTGTAATGTTACTTCTGCAAAGTCTACACCTTTAATTTCTAAACGCTTTAATAGGTGTTTTGAAAAGTGTAATCCTGCTGTTGGTGCTGCTACTGCACCTTCTTCTTTTGCAAAAATGGTTTGGTAACGCTCTTCGTCTTCAGGTTCTACTTCTCTTTTTATATATTTTGGTAAAGGTGTTTCTCCTAACTCGTTTAATTTATTACGGAATTCTTGGTAAGATCCATCATATAGAAAACGTAATGTACGACCACGTGATGTTGTGTTATCTATTACTTCTGCTACTAAAGACTCGTCATCTCCAAAGTATAATTTATTACCAATACGTATTTTACGTGCAGGATCTACTAATACATCCCAAAGACGTTGTTCTTCGTTTAATTCTCTTAATAAAAATACTTCTATACGTGCTCCTGTTTTTTCTTTGTTACCAAATAAACGTGCAGGAAATACTTTGGTATTATTAAGAATCATCACGTCTTTTTCATCAAAATAATCGATTAAGTCTTTAAACATTCTGTGTTCGATTTTTTGAGTATCTCTGTGCAATACCATTAAACGAGACTCGTCTCTATTTTCTGCTGGATATTCTGCTAAAAGTTCTTCTGGTAAGTCAAAGTTAAAATGTGATAATTTCATCTAGTTGCTTTATTTTATTTACAAAGTTGCAAATATACAATCTGAAACTAGGCGTTGTCAAGTAAATGAGCAATTATTATTTTTTACCCAGCTATAGCAAGGGTTTACAAAGGAAAATTAAAACCTAATATTTTTAAATCTTCCCAAAATGTTGGATATGACTTAGAAACAACTTTGTAATCTTGAATTATGATATCAGTTTTTAAAGCTAAAGGCGCAAAAGCCATAGCCATTCTGTGATCATTGTAAGTTTCAATTTCTATATTTTCTAAAATTGAATCTGAAGCTTCTAAAGTTAGACTATCATTGGTAATAATTACGTTACCTCCAAGTTTTTCGATTTCAGTTTTTAAAGCCACCAATCTATCTGTTTCCTTAATTTTTAAAGTATGTAAACCTGTTAAATAACAAGACAATCCTAATCCAAAAGCTGTTACTGCAATGGTTTGAGCTATATCTGGCGCTTCTTGCAAGTTTAACTCTTTAATTGATTTTGCTTCGGAAGTTTTTGAAATTATTACTGAATTATTATTGAATTCCGTTGAAACTCCAAACGCTTTATAAATCTCAGCTAAAACAGAATCGCCTTGCAAACTTTCCTTTTTGTAAGATGAAATTGTGACACTAGTTCCTATTTTAGAAAGTGCTATAATACTATAAAAATAAGATGCAGAAGACCAATCGGACTCAACTACCAAATTTTTGTTTTCTTTTATATTTAGTAATGGTTTTACTGTAATTACATTATCTTTAAAAGAAGATTCTACGCCTATTTGTGATAATAAATTAAGCGTCATTTTTATATATGGAATGGATGTTATTGTTCCTTCTAAAGTTAACTTTAGTCCGTTTTCTAATTTAGGAGCAATTAACAATAATGCCGAAATATATTGACTGCTAACATTGGCTTTTAAAGTAACTTTATTACCTGTTAGTTGTTTGCCTTTTATGATTAATGGCGGAAAACCTTCGTTTTCTTTATATGAAATATCTGCTCCTATTTGCTTTAAAGCATCGACTAATATTGCTATTGGTCTTTCTTTCATTCGTTTAGAACCGGTTAACTCTACCTTTCTATTTGCTTGCGTCGAATAGAATGCTGTTAAAAAACGCATTGCTGTACCAGCATGGTGTATATCTATAATTTTATTAGATGAATTTAATGCCTTTTGCATTAATTGACTATCATCTGAATTTGACAGATTTTCAATGTTAACACTTGGATATAACGCTTGTAATAACAACAATCTATTTGATTCGCTTTTTGAGCCTGTTATAGCTATTTGCTTGTTGCTTTTTATGGTAGATTTATAGAGTTGTAAATTCATTTATTTATGATATTTACTTAAGTTTTTCGTTATTATGATGCCTATCGTGATCGCGTTTTGTTTTTAAATCTAGCTTTTTATCAAAAGCGTCTTGCAAGTCTACTCCTGTTTGGTTTGCTAAACATAAAACTACAAACATAACATCTGCTAACTCTTCACCTAAATCTTTATTTTTATCGCTTTCTTTTTCGCTTTGCTCACCATAACGTCTTGCAATAATACGTGCTACTTCACCTACTTCTTCTGTAAGTTGCGCCATATTAGTAAGCTCGTTAAAATATCTTACTCCATGGTTTTTAATCCAATTATCTACGTCTTTTTGTGCGTTTTTTATGTTCATAAGTAAATTACTTTTTCTTTGTGATTTTTGGTAAAACTAAAACATGAAACAAGCCCATTGAAGTCCCAAAAAATAAACCCATTTTTATTAACTGACTCATTGTATAATCATTATCTACAATGTAATGAATTAACGAAAAGATAACACCGTTAATTAAGAAGGCTATTATAAACTCTAAAATCTTTTGTTTCATGGTTACTCTTTATCATTAAATAACTTTAATAAAATTGGCTTTAAAAGGATATGAAAAAAACCCATAATCAAACCTAAAAACAAACTTTTCCTAATTATCTTAATTAAGGTTAAATCTTTCAAAAACACATTAAATAACAGAAAAATAATACTGTAGAATAAGAATACAGCTACAAACTCTAAAACCTTTTGCTTCATAATTACTCTTTGTTTTTGGTATCAATAATTATAGTTACTGGTCCATCATTTACTAAAGCAACTTTCATATCGGCACCAAATTGTCCTGTTTGAATAGGCTTTTGTAAGTCTGCTTCGCAAATTTTTATAAAACTTTCGTAAAGCGGAATTGCAACATCTGGTTTTGCTGCTTTTATATAGCTTGGTCTATTGCCTTTTTTAGTACTGGCATGTAATGTAAATTGACTTACCACAATAACATCGCCATCAATATCTTTTACAGACTTGTTCATTACACCGTTTTCATCTGAAAAAATACGGCAATTCAAAATTTTGTTAACTAACCAATTAATATCTTCTTGCGTGTCTTCTTCTACAATTCCGACTAAAACTAATAACCCTTGCTCTATTTGTGCTACTTTTTGATTATTAATAGTAACACTTGCTTGACTAACTCTTTGTAAAACCGCTTTCATGATTACTCTTTATCCCAGTTATCCGTTCGGTAATGTTCTTCTTCTCCTTCTAAAATTTGCACATAACTTCTATATCGTGATGCTGCAATTTCATCATGTTCTAAAGCATTTTTTACAGCACATTTTGGTTCTTCCAAATGCAAACAATTATTAAATTTACAATCTTGTTTTAAAGCGAAAAACTCTGGAAAATAATCACCTACTTCTTCTCTTTCCATATCAACAACACCAAATCCTTTTATGCCTGGTGTGTCTATAATTTTAGCATCAAAACTTAAATCAAACATTTCGGCAAAAGTTGTAGTATGTTGTCCTTGCATATGCTGCATAGATATTTCTTTAGTTTTTAGATCTAAAGAAGGCTCTATTGCGTTAACTAATGTAGATTTACCAACACCTGAATGACCTGTAAACATACTTACTTTACCTGCCATCATGCTTTTAACTTTATCTATATTTTTCCTTGTTTTTGCAGAAATACCAATACATTCATAACCTATTTGTCTATAGACGTGCGCTAAATATCTAACCTCATCTAGCGTATCTTGATCATAAGCATCTATTTTATTAAATAAAAGTACAGCTTTAATATCATACGCTTCGGCAGTGACTAAAAAACGATCTATAAAACTGGTAAATGTTGGTGGATTATCAATGGTTACTAACAAAAATACTTGATCAATATTAGAGGCAATGATATGTGTTTGTTTGGATAGATTAACCGATTTTCTTACAATATAATTTTCACGCTCATGAATGTTATTGATAACACCGGTTTCGTTATCGCTTTTAGTATCCAGTTCAAAATCTACAAAATCGCCAACAGCAATTGGGTTGGTACTTTTAATTCCTTTTAATCGAAATTTACCTTTTATCCTACACTCGTAAGTTTGACCCAACTCGGTCTTTACGGTGTACCAACTTCCTGTAGATTTATAAACGCATCCTGTCATCTGTACAAAGATGATGAATAATAGCCTTTAATGCAATAAAATTTAATTGTTAAAATTGATGTATATTGAACAAGTATTAATCATAATTTCTATTTACAATGAAAAAATCATTATTCCTTATTCCAATTATTGCAATCGCATTTACTTCAATTTCTTTTATTAACAAACCTGCTCAAGTTGAATACAAGGTTGTTACAGCTGTAGAATCTATCGTGCCAAATGGATTTGGGCGTTCAAGAATGATCATGGCTACAGAAGACAAAGACTATCAAGAATTTACTACGTTAAGAAGTGACGACAAAGATTCTGATGAAAAGAACAAGTCTAAAAGAGACGAAATTAGAGTTAAAAATTACGAAGAAACTAAGCTTTTAAACTTCTATAATTTAGGAGGAATTAGATTTCAAAATATTGCAGCTAATGATGCTGTAATGACTTCAAAAATCAACACTATGATTAGTGAAGGTTGGGAATTAGCTTTTGTTAATACTGGTGTGGAAAGTGAAGGTGGAAAAGGTGATGGAAAAGGTATTTTTATTACTAGATATACATTTAAACGAGTAAAATAATCTGAAAATAACATCATAAAAAAAGCCTTTTTCAATTGTTGAAAAAGGCTTTTTAGTTTTAAGATTTTAAAATCTTCTCTTGATGATTTATAGATTCTTGATGTATAGCTTTAAATAACTTTAAAATAAACTCTTCGCTTAGTCCTTTTTGCTCGCCTTCTAATACCATTTTTCCTAAAATCTCATTCCAACGCTTGCTTTGTAAAACAGCCACATTTTTTTGTTTTTTTAGTTGACCAATCCCATCTGCAACTTGCATTCGTTTTCCTAAAAGCTCAATAATTTGATTGTCTACAACATCTATTTTTGCTCTTAAATTGGCTAATTCATTGTTAAAATCTGCTTCAGGATCAGTTTCTTTTCTAATGCGTAAATCTTTCATTATTTGCACCAAAGCAGTTGGCGTAACTTGCTGTGCTGCGTCACTCCACGCATTATCTGGATCAAAATGAGTTTCTATCATTAAGCCATCAAAGTTTAAATCTAATGCGGTTTGTGATACATCAAAAATCATATCACGCTTTCCAGTAATGTGCGACGGATCGTTAATTAACGGTAAATCTGGAAACTTGGTTTGCAGCTCGATAGCTAATTGCCATTCTGGATTGTTTCTGTATTTTGTTTTTTCATACGTTGAAAATCCTCTATGAATCACTCCTAACTTTTTAATATCTGCACTTGCTAAACGCTCAATCGCGCCTAACCATAAAGGTAAATCTGGATTTACAGGGTTTTTAACTAAAACCACTTTATCTGTTCCTTTTAAAGCATCTGCTATTTCTTGCACTATAAAAGGACTAACTGTAGATCTTGCTCCTATCCACAATAAATCAACATCATGTTCTAAAGCTAATTCTACATGCGCACGATTAGCAACTTCGGTAGCAGTTTTTAATCCTGTTTCTTTCTTAACTTTTTGTAACCATTTTAAACCTAATGCACCAACACCTTCAAAATTACCTGGCCTTGTTCGTGGTTTCCAAATTCCTGCTCTGTAATAGCTTACGTCTGTATCTTTTAAATCGTGAGCGATTTTTAAAACTTGTTCTTCGGTTTCTGCGCTACATGGTCCTGCAATTACTAAAGGATGATCTAATTGTAAATCGTCCAACCATGTTCTTAATTCTTTTTTGTTTTCCATTTCTTTTTCTGAATTTAACCTACCAGGTTGTATTAATGTATTCCGTTTAAAATTTGTTTTATATAATTGGTGTCTTTCATTGCTTTGTAAACCGACTGAAAATCGTCTTCTACAATCATTTGCTTAAACATTGAAAGATTTTGAATATACTCTTCTAAAGTCTCTACGACATTTTGTTTATTCTGCTCAAAAATTGGTGTCCACATTTCTGGGCTGCTTTTTGCAAGTCTAACTGTACTTTCAAAACCAGATCCTGCCATATCAAAAATATCGCGTTCGTTTTTTTCTTTTTCTATTACAGTTTTTCCTAACATAAACGAACTAATGTGTGATAAATGCGACACGTATGCTATATGTTTATCATGCGATTCTGGATTCATGTAACGCATACGCATACCTATTTTTGAAAACACATTTAAAACTTGTTCTTGTAATTTTGAAGCTGTTTTTTCAACTTCACATATAATATTTGTTTTGTTTTTAAATAAATTTTGAATGGCTGCTTTTGGACCAGAAAACTCGGTACCAGCAATTGGATGTGTTGCTAAAAAGTTACGACGTTTTGGGTGATTATCTACCGCTTTACAAATAGCTTGTTTTGTAGAACCAACATCTATCACTACCGAAAAATCAGACACTTTATCTAGTACTTTTGGCAACTCATTTACCGCAACATCTACTGGAATTGCAAGCACTACCAAATCTGCATTTGGTAAATCTTCATAAGTTGCTTTTTGATCAATAACACCTAATTCTTGCGCTTCTATTAAATGCGCTTCGTTTTTATCAATACCATAAATGATACAGTCTGGCAACGCATTTTTAAAATCTAATGCCAAGCTACCGCCAATTAAACCTGTTCCTATGATGTATATATGTTTCATTATAATCTACTAATTGCGTCTTTAATTTGGGCTTCTTTCGCGCAAAGCGAAAAACGAATATAACCTTCGCCTTGCGAACCAAAAACGGTTCCTGGTGTAATAAACACGCTGTTGTTGTATAAAATTTGATCTATAAACACTTCAGATGTTTTTCCTTCTGGCAACTTTGCCCAAACAAATAATCCTGTTGCATTTTTATCGTACGTACAATCTAATTTATCAGCTAATTGCCAAATAAGTTCGCGTCTGCTTTTATAAATTTTATTTAAACTTTTGTACCAAGCAGATGAGCATTTTAAAGCTTCTATTGCACCTTTTTGGATTCCGTAAAACATACCAGAATCCATATTACTTTTCACTTTTAAAATGGCGTTAATATGTGCTGCATGTCCTAAAACCATTCCAACTCGCCAACCTGCCATATTAAATGTTTTGCTTAACGAATTTAGCTCTAAAGCGACATCTTTTGCACCTTCAACATCTAAAATGCTAATCGGATTATCGTTTAAAATGAAGCTATACGGATTGTCATTTATTAATAAAATATTGTGCTTTTTAGCAAATGCGACTAACGTTTCTAAATCGGCTTTTGTCGCTTTTGCACCAGTTGGCATATGCGGATAACTGGTCCACATTAATTTAACTTTGCTTAAATCTTGCTGCTCGATAGCTTCAAAATTTGGTAGCCAATTATTGGTTTCATCTAAATTATAATGCATTGGTGTTGCTTGTACCAATTGTGTCACCGAGCTGTAAGTTGGGTAACCTGGATTTGGGATTAAAACAGCATCGCCTTCATTTAAAAACGCTAAAGAAATATGCATAATACCTTCCTTGCTTCCCATAAGTGGTAAAACTTCGGTATCTGGATTTACTGCAACATTAAATTCGGTATTATAAAAATCTGCAATTGCTGTTCTTAATTCTGGTAACCCTTGATAACTCTGGTATTTGTGCGCCACAGGATGTACTAAACTATCTACCAAAACATCAACCACTTGTTTTGGTGGCTCTAAATCTGGACTACCAATCCCTAAATTAATAATTGGTTTTCCGTCTTTAATTAATTGATTGACTTCTTTTAACTTACGAGAAAAGTAATATTCTTGAACGCTATGTAATCGATCTGCAACTTTCATTATAGTTTTGCGTTTTTATAGGTTCCTAAAATTTTAAAATGTGTTGCCATTATTGTCATAATTGATGCTGCTTTTTCAAAATCTTCATAAGCCTCAAAAGTGACATCTACAAAAAACGAATATTTCCAAGGTGTTTCAATTTTTGGTAAGGATTGTATTTTAGTAAGGTTTAATTTACAATCGCTCATCACATTTAAAATTGTTGCCAAACTTCCTCTTTTATGATCTAATTCAAATTTTAATGATGCTTTGTTTATTTCATTTTTATGATTATTAATAGGTTGCGTTTTTACAATAGCAAATCGGGTTTGATTGTGTTTTATGGTTTGAATACTTTCGGCTAAAATGTTTAAGTTAAAAATCTTTGCTGCCAAAGTACTTGCTATTGCTGCAACACCTTTTATTTGCTGCGTCTCAATTTTTCTTGCCACATCTGCAGTGTCTTTATCTTCTACCAGTTTGATATGCGGATAGTCTTTAAAAAACGATTTGCATTGCAATAGCGCCATAGGATGACTGTGCACTTCTTTTATATCTGCAATTGTTTGGTTTGGCAACGCCATTAATTGATGCTGAATGTCTAAATACTGCTCGCCAACAATGTGCAAATTGTTATTATCAATCAACGCATAATTTGGCAAAATAGAACCTGCGATAGAGTTTTCTAACGCTAAAATTGCTGTTTCTGCGGTGTTATCAAATAAAGACGCAACCGTTTCGTCAAACGTTAAGCACTCTTTTATTTTATGTGTATTGTCATAAAAATTTAACGACACTATATGATGAAAAGAGCCTTTTATTCCTTGTATTGCTATAGTTTTTACCATAAAAAAAGTCCCGATAAAATCGAGACTTAGTATTAAATTTATGCTGTTTAAATTACATATACAACGTCTCGTTCTTTTCGTTAAAAAAGAAATAAAACCAGTTATAATATGTATTTAAAATTGTGTTCATTATTGTTTTGTTATTGCTAAAGTAGACAATTAATTGAAAAATCAAAATACTAAAGCCTGAAATTATGAGTTTTATAACAAGTTTTAAAGATTTTGATACAATTAAGCTTTTAAATTATAGAATGTTTATTTTTGAAGAAACATATTAGCATGTCAATAAAAGTTAAAAACATCACTAAACAATTTGGAGCGCAAAAAGCATTAAACAATGTATCTTTTAGCGTTAATCGTCCAGAAATTGTTGGATTTTTAGGTCCTAATGGTGCCGGAAAA
This sequence comes from Mesoflavibacter sp. CH_XMU1404-2, assembly GCF_037029465.1. Lineage (NCBI taxonomy): Bacteria > Pseudomonadati > Bacteroidota > Flavobacteriia > Flavobacteriales > Flavobacteriaceae > Mesoflavibacter > Mesoflavibacter sp. CH_XMU1404-2. The sequence continues at coordinate 68,564 of NZ_JAYMEM010000006.1, forward strand.
TCGACAATGATGAAAATTTTAACCACTTACCTTTCTCCTACTTCTGGTAACGCTGAAGTAAATGGGCATGCTGTATCAAACCAACAAAAGCAAGTACAAAAAAGTGTTGGCTACTTACCAGAGCACAATCCTTTATATTTAGACCAATACGTGCGTGAGTATTTACGATTTAATGCAAACGTATATAACGTTGACAAATCTAGAGTTGAAGAGGTTATTGAACTTACTGGATTAACACCAGAAGCACATAAAACTATTGGGCAACTCTCTAAAGGTTACAGACAACGTGTTGGGTTAGCTAATGCGCTGTTGCATAATCCTGAAGTTTTAATTTTAGACGAACCTACAACTGGTTTAGATCCAAATCAATTAGTAGACATCAGGCAATTAATTAAAGGCTTAGGCAAAGACAAAACCGTCTTTTTATCTACGCACATTATGCAGGAAGTAGAAGCTATGTGTGATCGTGTCATTATTATTAATAAAGGTGAAATTGTTGCTGATAAAAAATTAAGCGAATTACGCGAAGGACAAGAACAAACTGTTATTGTCGAGTTTGATTACCGCGTGGAAGATGCTTTTTTACTTAAACTTCCGCATGCTAAAAGCGTGAAAAATGTGCATGATTTTATTTATGAAATTGTGTTTGATACAACAACAGATATGCGTGCTCATGTATTTGATTTTGCGCATGATAATGAGTTGAAGATTCTACAGTTAAACCAGAAAAACGCTAGTTTAGAGAGCTTATTTAGGGAATTGACGAGTTAAACTGAATTAACTTATAGTCTTTTTGTAAATTCTTATTGACACTAATTTACACAAATACTTAATGTGTTTTTAATTGTGTCCAAAACAACATCTACACAATTTTAGATTCCTGCTTTCACAGGAATGTTACTCAAAAATAACGCGACCATCAAATTGCTCGGTCACATCAATAATTGGTGGAGTATTGACTGCAATTACATTTCCTGTGCTTACTAGGTTTGCTTTAAGTTCTTGTTGCGGATTTACAATAATATCGTTACTACCACGATGATAAATAGTCACGTTTTGAGCCACAAGGTATCGTCCTTGAAAACGTCCATCTCCTGATGCATGACTTATATTTAAATGTTCTGTAGTACCAGAAATTGTACTTGTTGTTAGATTATTAATTACAACTCTTAATGTTGTGCAATTTACTTCTAAATTAAAATTACCAACGTTATAATAATCACCGTTATAATCTTCTGACAATAACTGTAAATTTGGAAAGTTTAAAACACCAACGCTATGCACATCTAAAGTACTACTATTTCTAATTTCGGTTAGGTTTGGAACAGTAACATGTACTTTAGTGATACCGTAATCTCTGGTTAAATTACAAGTATTGTTATCTTTTAAAATCAATCGGTCGTTTTGTACATAAACCTCAACATCATTAATTAAGTTTTCACCAGTTTCTACTAAAACACTTGGTGTTGCGCCTTGAGTTATAAATAACTCGACATTTTTATGTACCGTGATTTTGAAAAATGTACCAACTTCAAAAGTTTGTTGAATGATATCTCCTGCACTTTGAAAGCAGTCTGGTGCATCTTCTTGATTGCATCCAAAAACAAAAAACAGGGTAATTATGTATAGTAATTTTTTCATTTTTTTACTCTTTACTTTATCGTCAAACGCTAACCATTGGTTTTACCTGCGTTAGCGATTAAGGTTTTGTCGGAGCTCTTTTTGTGTTGTTGCACATATGCAACACAAAAAAGCGACTACCGAAAGCGCGACCCTTGTGGTAACGCCCAAATTTTATAATCTAATTCCAACGCCAAATTCTACAGCTTCTGCTTTTGCACCATGAGATTTTAGGGTTAATGCTCCAAAAATTTTATCTCCAAAATAACGTTTTAAACCAACACGACTGTAGACACGACCTTCAAAATCGAAAGGGTAATACACGTAATAGCCTAACTGCGTCACTAAAGACGTTTTGCTAATAAACAACTCATGCCCCACAAATGCTCCTACACGTTTGTAATCTTCGTCTCCGCTAACATTATCTTCAGGAAAAGCTACTGACTTATACTCGATATGTTTCTTTAAAAAGTTTGAAAAAAACACATCTGTTCCTAATTGAATCGCACTTTTTCTATTTAATCTTTTATCTGCGTAAGCAGACACAATGTAAAAGGCGTATTGACCAGAATTGATGATATCGCTCTCGTTTACACCTGTTCTAAAAGCGAAGTTGTATTTAATTTTTTCGGTAAATGTTTTATCTTCTGTATTTGGGATATATTCTGGTAATTGATCTGCATCCAACACATAATTAACACCTAAATTAAATGTAATACTGTTTATTGAACTGTTTGGTGCTTTTACATTAGCATTAGAATAATGGATTAAAGATAATCCTGTTTGTAACCCTAAACCTTTAAACAAGTTTTCTTTTTTGTAATTAAGCATCAAATATGTCGAGCTTAATAAATGTGTCCCAAATGCATTATTGCGGTAATTTTCTACTTTGTCGTAAGGATTTGTGTTATAGGCTAACCCTTGACCAATCCTAAACATCAAATGTCTTTTTAAGAAGTAGAAATTATAATGCGCGTATAACCCAAAATTGTTTCCTAACGTTTTATTCTGAAGATTTTGGTAGATAAAAGACGCTCCATAATCTGGATAATTATATCTGCTATGCCAAGCTTGATCGCCAAAGGTTTTTTGGTTATAACTTAATATAACGCCAGTTGGATGACCTTTAATTAAATGTGAAATATCGCTGTTGTGTTCGGCTATATTTCCGTAGAAATAATTAGCGTCTAAAGAGAACAGACGCTTGTCTTCCTGAGCAAAAATTAATGTTGTAATACAACAACAAATTAGGGCTAGTTTTAGTTTCATCTTAATAATTAATGAAACAAAAGTAATGGTTTTTTAAAATACCGCTTCGGCAATCGCTTTAATATTATCACTTTTTCCCATAGAATAGTAATGCAATACGGGTACGCCAGCTTTTTGTAATTCTTTAGATTGATTAATTGCCCACTCGATACCAACTTGTCTTACTTGCTCGTTAGTGCTACAATTATCAACAGCATCTATTAAATCTTCAGGTAGGTCTATTTTAAATACTTGTGGTAACAACTGTAAATGGCGTTTTACTGCAATGGGTTTTATACCGGGAATAATCGGCACATTTATACCTTCTTGTTTTGCAGCGTCTACAAACTCAAAATACTTTTTATTATCAAAAAACATTTGTGTTACAACGTAATCTGCACCAGCATCTACTTTTTCTTTAAGACGTTTTAAATCGGTTTTTAAAGATGGGGCTTCAATATGTTTTTCTGGATAACCAGCAACACCAATGCAAAAATCTGCTTTATCATCAACCTCAATAACATCATGAAGATATTTACCTTTATTTAAATTCTGAATTTGCCCAACCAAATCCTTTGCAAACTGATGTCCGCCTTTACAAGCCTCAAAATACTGCTGATGCTTCATTGCATCGCCACGCAACGCCATCACGTTATTTATCCCTAAATAATGGCAATCTACAAGTAAGTATTCAGTCTCTTCTTTTGTAAATCCGCCACACAATACATGCGGAACCGTATCTACATCGTATTTATGTTTTAACGCTGCACAAATCCCAACCGTTCCTGGTCGCATACGCGTAATTTTTCGATCCAAAAGCCCTTCTTTTTCAATATAAACATATTCTTCTCTAGATGTAGTTACATCAATAAAAGGCGGTTTAAATTCCATTAAAGGATCAATATTATTATACAATTGTTGTATGCTGTTACCCTTTTTTGGCGGAATAATCTCAAACGAAAACAAGGTTTTTTCTTTGGCGTTTTTTATGTGTTCTGTTACTTTCATACTAATGCCTGCGAAAGCAGGTATCTTTATAAATTCTCACGAAAGTGAGAATCTTTTTTATTTGTATTCATTCTTTTGGGCGTTACCCTATCGGGTCGCGCTTTCCGTTAAATCTTTTTACTCTGTTTTCGATACAATGCTCCTTTCGTCGCATCACTCAAACTGACGTAAAAAGGATACCACTACAATCGCTAACGCGTGCTAATCTGCCAAATTTGGGCTTAACCATTTTTCAGCATCTTCTCTGCTAATGTCTCTTCGTTTGGCGTAATCTTCTAATTGATCTTCGGTGATTTTTCCTAAACCAAAATATTTAGCTTCAGGATTTGCAAAATAATAACCACTTACACTCGCTGCTGGCCACATAGCAAGACTTTCGGTTAATTTTACACCAATGGTTTCTTCAACTTTTAAAATGTCCCAAATAGTCATTTTCTCTAAATGATCTGGACAAGCTGGATAACCTGGCGCAGGACGAATACCTTTGTAGGCTTCTTTAATCAACTCTTGATTGCTTAGATTTTCGTTGGAAGCATAACCCCAAAAATCTGTACGCACTTTTTGGTGCAAATACTCTGCAAAAGCTTCAGCTAATCTATCAGCCAACGCTTTAATCATTATGGAATTATAATCGTCGTGATTGACTTCAAAATCTTTAGCTAATTGCTCGGTTCCAAAACCTGTAGTGACGCAAAAACAACCGATGTAATCTTGAATTCCGCTCTCTTTTGGCGCGATAAAATCGGCTAATGCGAAATTTGGAACACTTTCTCGTTTTTTTAATTGTTGACGTAGGGTTAAGAATTTTGTGAAACCTCTCGACTGCGCTCGAGGTGACAAACTCACCTCAATATCGTCATCGTTAACTGAATTTGCAGGGAACAATCCAAAAATCGCTTTTGCTTTTAGCAGCTTTTTATCAAACACTTTTTGTAGCAAGACTTTGGCATCTTTATACAATTCTGAAGCTTGTTTACCAACCACTTCATCTTCTAAAATCTCAGGAAATTTACCGTGTAAATCCCAACTTCTAAAAAATGGTGACCAATCGATATAGTCATTTAAAAGTGTAATATCAAAATCTTGAATATCATGAATTCCTAATTGTTTTGGCTTTACAATTTCAGTAGTATTCCAATCGATTTTAAACTTTTTTTGTCGCGCTTCTTCAATAGAAATATATTCTTTTTTCTTAGTTCTGTTTAGAAATTTTTCCCTAAATAAATTATATTCTTCTCTAATTTGCGCTTTAAATACTTGGTTGTCTTTCTGCAACAAATCGCCAACAACCGTTACTGCACGAGATGCATCGTTAACATGAATAACTGTATTGCTGTAATGTGGCGCAATTTTTACAGCCGAATGTGCTTTAGATGTCGTAGCGCCACCAACCATTAATGGAATCTTGAAATTTTGTTTTTCCATTTCTTTGGAAATGGTTACCATCTCATCCAACGATGGTGTGATTAATCCGCTTAATCCGATAATATCTACGTTTTCTTTTTTTGCCGTTTCTATGATTTTTTCTGGCGGAACCATAACACCTAAATCAATAATTTCGAAATTATTACAACCCAAAACGACGCTTACTATATTCTTTCCAATGTCGTGAACGTCACCTTTTACAGTTGCCATTAGAATACGACCAGCATATCTAGCCCCTTCCGTCCCCAATAGGAAAACTTTTAAAGCTTCTCTAATTTTATTAAGAACATAATCTAAATTTGAAAGCACTTGAGTATTTGTAAATCTAATGACTCTAAACCCTTCGTTTTCTAACCATTTTGTGCGTTCTTCATCAGATGTTTTGTTTTCTGGTAGCTGATGTATTAATCCATCAATTTCAATAATTAAATTAGATTTTAAACAGATAAAATCAGCAATATAACTTCCAATAATGTGCTGTCTTCTAAACTTGTAACCGTCTAATTTTTTATTACTCAAAACATTCCACAACAAATCTTCTGCCTCAGTAGGTTGATTACGCATTTGTTTAGCGAAATCTTTTAGCAATCCATATAAGATAGGGTCTGCTGTCTTCCAGTGATAAGTCCCCTTTGGGGATTTAGGGGCTTTTTTTGCTTCTTCAATAAATGGCTGAAGATAGGCTACAGCTTTTTTCATTACTCGTGCCGATTTTACCACTTGAGGCAAAAACATTTTTCCGCTTCCAAACAAGTCTCCAACTACATTCATGCCTGTCATTAAATGACCTTCAATAACTTCTATTGGCGCAGCAACTGACTGTCGTGCTTCTTCAACATCTTCAATAATAAAAGCATCAATACCTTTTACCAAAGCGTGCGTAATTCGGTTTTGTAAAGGTTCATTTCGCCATTCTTGAATTGCGTTATCGGCTTCTTTTTTATTGCCTTTTACAGTTTCGGCGTAGTCCAATAATCTTTCGGTTGCATCATCACGTCGGTCTAATAGCACATCTTCAACACGTTCTAGTAATTCTTTCGGAATTTCATCATAAACCTCTAACATTGTTGGGTTAACAATACCTATATTCATTCCGTTTTTAATGGCGTGATACAAGAAAGCAGAATGCATCGCTTCTCTTACCGTATTGTTTCCTCTGAAAGAAAAGGACACGTTACTAACGCCACCAGATACGTTTGCGTGAGGTAAATTTTCTCGAATCCACTTAGTCGCATTAAAAAAATCTAGTGCATTTTTTCGGTGTTCTTCCATACCAGTAGCGACAGGAAAAATGTTAGGATCGAAGATGATATCTTGAGGTGGAAAGTGGACAATGTCCACTAATATTTTATAGGAACGCTCACAGATTTGGATGCGTCTATCAAAGGTATCTGCTTGACCAACCTCATCAAAAGCCATCACAATGACTGCTGCACCATAACGTTTAATACGTTTTGCTTGACGAATGAATTCAGTTTCACCTTCCTTTAAACTAATGGAATTCACAACCGATTTCCCTTGTACAACCTGTAAACCAGCTTCAATTATTTCCCATTTTGAGCTGTCAATCATAATTGGGACACGAGCAATATCAGGTTCCGAAGCTATTAAATTTAAAAAGGTAGTCATAGCGTAAACGCCATCTAACATACCTTCGTCCATATTTACATCTATGATTTGCGCACCGCCTTCAACTTGTTCTCTTGCAACATCTAGCGCTTCGTCATATTTTTCTTCTTTAATTAATCGTAAAAATTTACGCGAACCTGTTACGTTTGTACGCTCACCAACATTTATAAAATTACTTTCTGGTGTAACAATTAATGGTTCTAAACCTGATAACCGTAAGTATTTGGTGTTTGGTGTTTGGTGTTTGGTTGAATTCATCATTACTTTTTGTTTTTGAAATAATTAATGAACCCGTTTAATAATCTTTTTACAGAAGTAATCTCTTCTAAAACTTCTGAAAGCTGTTTTTCTGAAATATATTCTAAATCATGAGCTAGAAACAACTGAGTTTCGAGTTCAAAAAGAGAACCTTTTGAGATATATAAAAATTGAATAGTCTCTTTATCTGATTGCCTTCCTATGCCTTCAGCAATATTTGAAGGAATTGAAATTACACTTCTATTAATTTGATTTGTAAGAGTATATATTTCAGTATTTGGAAATTGAGAAGTCAAGCTGTAAACTGTCTTAACTAATTTTCTTGCTGTCTTCCAAACATCTAACTCTGTATAATTTTTCATGAATCAATTACTTTAATTTCTAAATACCAAATACTAAACACCAACAACTACTTTTCTTGGTTTATATTTACTAGCAACTTCAGCAATAGCTTTAATGTGTTCAGGACTTGTGCCGCAACAACCACCAATAATATTGATTAAGTTATCCTTTAGGTAGTTTTCTATAAATTGTTGCATCTGTTCTGGTGATTGGTCATACTCACCAAAAGCGTTTGGTAATCCAGCGTTTGGATGTGCAGAAGTATGAAATTCAGTTTTGTCGGATAAGCGTTTTAAATACGGTTGTAACTGTTCTGCACCTAATGCACAGTTAAAACCAACACTTAACAATGGGATATGAGATACTGAAGTTAAGAAAGCTTCTACCGTTTGTCCTGACAATGTTCTGCCTGAAGCATCTGTTATTGTTCCAGACACCATAATTGGGATATCTATATTGCGTTCTTCTTTTACTTCTTCTATAGCGAATAATGCTGCTTTCGCGTTAAGCGTATCAAAAATGGTTTCGACTAACAAGACATCTACGCCACCATCTATTAAAGCTTCGACTTGTTCTTTGTAGGCTACTCGCAATTCTTCGAAAGTAATAGCACGAAATTCAGGTCTGTTTACATCTGGACTTAAGCTTGCAGTTCGGTTTGTTGGACCGATACTACCAGCTACAAAACGAGGTTTTTCAGGATTTTGCTTAGTAAATTCTTCCGCAACTTGCTTGGCAATTTTAGCAGATTCAAAATTTAATTCGTATACCAAATTTTCCATTTGGTAATCTGCCATAGCGATTGATGTGCCTGAAAATGTATTGGTTTCAACGATATCTGCACCAGCATCAAAATATTTTCTGTGTACTTCAGCAATTGCTTCTGGTTGCGTTAAAGACAGCAAATCGTTATTACCTTTTAATGGCGTTGGATAATCTTTAAATTGCTCGCCACGAAAATCTTCTTCTGTGAATTTATATTGCTGAAGCATGGTACCCATTGCGCCATCCAGCACTAAAATTCGTTTTTGTATTTCTTCTTTTATGTTTGGCATTTTAATCAAATAAATCTGATGACAAGTATCTATCACCTCTATCACAAACAATTACTACTACCGTTCCTTGGTCTAAATTTTCAATTAACTTTAAAGCTGTTGCAACAGCGCCACCACTACTCATTCCTGCAAAGACAGCTTCTTCTTTTGCTAAGCGTTGCGTCATTGCTTTAGCTTCGTCTTCACTGACTTCTATAACTTGATCAACCTTGTTTCTATCAAAAATTTTAGGCACGTAAGCTGGTGACCATTTTCTAATACCTGGAATTTTAGAACCATCTTTTGGTTGTGCACCGACAATAGTGATGTTTTTGTTTTGTTCTTTTAAATAAGTTGATGTACCCATAATGGTTCCTGTTGTACCCATTGCTGACACAAAATGAGTTACTTCTCCGTTGGTATCTTGCCAAATTTCGGGACCTGTGGTTTTGTAATGCGCTTTCCAGTTATCGTTATTTTCAAACTGATTTAATAGTGTATATCCTTTCTCGTCACGAAGTTTAAACGCTAAATCTCTTGAGCCTTCAATACCTTCTTCCGCAGAGGTTAAAATAACTTCTGCACCATAAGCTTTCATTGTTTTTACACGCTCTTCGGTGGAGTTTTCTGGCATTATCAATTTAATTTTTAAACCTAATAAGTTTGCAATGAATGCTAACGCAATTCCGGTGTTACCACTTGTTGCTTCTACCAAAGTATCTCCTTCTTTTATATCACCTCTTTTTAAAGCTTCATTTATCATATTATAGGCTGCTCTGTCCTTAACACTTGCACCTGGATTATGACCTTCTAACTTGAAGTAAAGTGTTACATTTTTGTTTGGATTGATGCTTATTGACTTTACTAAAGGCGTATTTCCTATTAAATTTATGATGCTTTTCTTACTCACTTTTTGTTCTAATTTTATATTCTTTTTTATAGGTCAATGTTGAATTTTGAGGAACAGTTTCTGTCACACAAACATTAGCGCCAATAATGGTATTTGCACCGATAACAATATCTCCTAAAACCGTAGCATTGGCATAAATGACTACATTTTTTTCTATGGTTGGATGCCTTTTTGTATCGGCTAAACTTTTTAATACATGAAGTCCGCCAAGTGTTACACCTTGATAAATTTTTACTTCATCTTTAATAATTGTTGTTTCTCCTATTACAATTCCTGTACCGTGATCAAGAAAAAAAGAATCGCCAATTGTTGCTCCAGGATGTATGTCTATTCCTGTAATTCCGTGTACATATTCGCTCATCATTCTTGGTAAAATCCTTACACCTAATCTTAATAATTGATGGCTTAAACGATGAATAGAAATAGCATAAAAACCTGGATAGGCTAAGTAAATTTCTTCTATACATTTATTTGCCGGATCGTTATCCTGAAAGGCTTTAGCATCTAAATGCAGCTTCTGCCTTACTGATGGTAAACTATCATTAAAATCATTCCAAATTTGCTCGGTATTTTTAACACCTAAACTGTTAGTGATTTCTATAAAATTCTCTTTTAAAAACTGAAAATCTTCAGCTTGTTCATCAAACATAAAATAGTACAGCCTTTTTGTAAAAACTTCTACTTTATCTTTTAATCTTACGTTTATTTTTAAAGCCATTTATTTGATTTTATCTAAAAGAGTAAAGATAAAGCTTAATTAACTAGCCGTTTGTTTATATTTTGTTAAGCCTATTCTTTTTAATGTTGAAAGCTGAAAAATAGGCTTCAATATTTTTGAAAGTTGTTCAAATTCGATTAAAAAAGCATCGTGACCATGAATTGATTTTATTTCTGAAATTGAAACATTTTCCTTTTTTGGTTTTAGTTGAATGTAAGTTTCCCAATTGTTATCTGCTAAAAATAATCCGTCTGTATTTATTGTTACTAAATGAATATGTCCAGCTATTTTTGAAGCTTTATTAGTAAATTCTTTATTTGATTTTGCCACTTCAATGGTTTTTAGTAAATGATTCATCAACTTATATGATGACAACTGAAATCTATTTTTTAAGGCATTACCATGATACTGCAACCAGTTTTCGACTGCATAAAAATGAGCTTCTTTTTGACCTTCAAATTTTTTATTAAAAGATGTTGCTGTTCGATAAAATGTCATGGCATGCGTACGCGCATCTTCCATCGGACGAATAGAATTATTTAAAATATTATCTTGAATAAATGTGTTTGCTATCAACCAATCATCTGCTTTCCAATGACTTGCAACCACAACTATATTTTCAAATAAATTTGGGTTGTTTACAGCTAAGTGCCAAGTAATTCCGCCACCTAAAGATCCACCAATTACGGTATGTATAGTATCAATATTTAGGGTATACAATCCTATTTCAAAGATTTTTGCAACGTCGTTTGCTGTAAAATCTTTATAATTATTTATTAGATTTTCTTCTTTGTTATCAAAGCCATTACCTGGAATATTAAAACATAAAATGGTATATTTTTCTGTATCAATTATGTTTTGGTCACCTACAACATCATTCCACCAACCATTAATCCCTGTAACATTAGAATTTCCTGTTAATGCATGATTAATCAAAACAATTGGCGCTGTATGTAAAGCTTGTCCAAAAACTTGATACGTTAATTCTAAAGACGTTGTTTCGCCATTACTTAACGTAAAATTATGTATTGATATATGTTGTAATTTTCTCATAATTTAAATATTTGAAATAGACTTCGCACTTTACTTTTTCATATAAAATGCGAAGCTATTTCTTATTAATAACTAAAATTAAAACATGCTTTTTTATACCAATACTGGCTTTTTAATAACATTAAAAGCTTCTTTTAAATCTGCTTTTAGGTCTTCAATATTTTCTAGTCCAACAGATAGTCTAATCAAATCTTTGGTTACACCTGTAGCTTCTTGCGCATCATCTGTTAATTGTTGATGTGTTGTACTTGCAGGATGAATTATAAGTGATTTTGTATCTCCAATATTTGCTAATAAAGAGAATAGTTTTGTTGTATCTGCTATTTTTTTAGCCGATTCATAACCACCATCTACACCAAAGGTTACTACCCCGCTTTGTCCTTTTGGTAGGTATTTTTTAGCTAAAGATTTATACTTGCTAGTTTCTAAACCTGGATAATTTACCCAATTAACCTCTGGTTGCTCTTGCAGCCATTTAGCTAATTGCAGTGCATTTTTGCTGTGCTTTTCAATACGTAACTCTAAAGTTTCTAAACCTTGTATGATTTGAAACGCATTAAACGGACTTAAAGCACCTCCATAATCACGTAAACCTTCAATTCTTATTTTTGCAATAAATGCAGCTGCACCAATAGCTTCGCTGTAAACTAAACCATGATAACCTGCTGAAGGTTCTGTAAATTCAGGAAATTTTCCATTTGTCCAATCAAATGTTCCTGCATCAATTATTACTCCACCTAAAGAAGTTCCGTTTCCAGAAATATATTTTGTTAACGAGTGAATAACGATATTTGCGCCGTATTCAATTGGATTTAGCAAATAAGGTGTAGCAACTGTATTATCTACAATTAATGGTACTTTATGTGCTTTTGCTGCTTTTGAAATACTTTCTAAATCTAACACATCCAATTTTGGGTTTCCTAAAGATTCTACAAAAATAGCTCTTGTATTATCTTGTGTTGCTTTGCTAAAATTTTCTGGGTCTGAAGCGTCTACAAATGTGGTAGTAATTCCGTGTCTTGGCAGTGTAACACTTAACAAATTGTACGTTCCGCCATACAAACTGCTAGACGCTACAATATGGTCTCCTGCTCTTAACAAAGTTAATAGTGTTGTTGCTATTGCAGATGTACCCGAAGCAGTTGCTACTGCTGCAATACCACCTTCTAAAGCGGCTAATCTTTGCTCTAAAATATCGGTTGTTGGATTATTTAATCTGGTGTAAATAAATCCTGGAACCGAAAGATTAAATCTTCCTGCTGCTTCATCTGCATTATCAAATACATAAGAAGTGGTTTGATAAATAGGAACTGCTCTTGTTCCTCCATGTTGATTAACGTCATGACCTGCGTGCAACGCTTGGGTTGCAAATTTTTGTGTACTCATTTTTCTAAGTTTTTGAGTTAATAAATGAATTAAACCAAAAGCCAAATAAGCCTCGTAAGAAGCATACTTAATAGAAAAATGTTATAAGAAAAAATAGTAATTACAGATGGGTAATTACGTGTTGGTTATCTATCCGAGAATGCGAGAAATGATTCGCACTTTCAAGTAGAATTTAGCACCTTCTTAGTAAGTCTAAGGGTTGCTAAGGCTTCATTGGGTCTATTCCCTCTGCCTTTCTTGATAACATTTCAGTAAGTTATTGAACTTTGTGAGCACAAATATTCAAATACAAAAACTTAAAATCCAAATAATTTTTACTAAAATTTTTAAAAAAGTTGAAAAACGCTATTGGTTTTCTTGCAAAAACTTCTCTCTAATCACCTGATCTACAGGTTTGTTTTCAACTTTACTTTCTAACCAAGAAATGATATCTAAATATAAAAATGCGCGACGTTCAAAAGGATGATTTTCATAAACTTTCAGCTTTTCAAGTAAAGATTTAAACGCTTTTTTTATGTCTTGTGGATAGATATCTTGTAAATTTCTGATGAATTTTATCATCTCTTTTTGTACTTCGTGCAACTCATTCATTTGTATTAAAAACTTATACGTTGTGCGTAATAAAGTTTCTAAATGATAGTCTAATCCAGCTTCGTAATGTGCAACTAAGTTTAGCACTCTAGAGAAGCACAATAGGTCTTCTCTCATGGTCAAAGATTTATTAGATATAATTTTATCAAGATAAAATATACATGCTTTGTTATTACCAGCTCCAAAGTGTAAACTGGCAAATTTGTAATAGAAAATCATGGTATGATGCTCGTCAATTCTATCTTTAAAAAGCTCTAATTCTTTATCCATTTTCGGAATTAAATTTACACCTTCTTTAAAGCTTCCATCAATAAAAAAAGAGTTGATTTTATTTAAATTGAAATATAAAAACGAAAGTGCTTCAACATTTTCATCTTTAGGAAAGCTTTTGCCTTCTAAAACGTTTTGAAATTTGCTTAAAGCTTCGTCAAATTTCTCTTTGTTTTTAATAAAAAACAGAGATTCTAGTAAGTAATTATTTCCTTTTAAAAAGAATACAGGATTTAAACTAATCATTGATGGGTTTTCATAAAAAAGATCAACCCATTTTGACGCATATTTGTAACAATTTTTAAAATCTTGCATCAAAAAACTATACCACAAATAAGCATTATACAACCATAATTTTTCTCTAAATCCAAGATTTTGAATTTTATATTTTGGTAATCTAGCTTTAAAATAATCGGTAACTTCTTTACTTTCTTCAGCACTTTTTACATAACCAGTTTTAAGAATAATACTGTATAACTGAAGTGATAAATTAGACAATTTACTTGCTATCACGTTTTGAGAACTTAGCTCTTTGGCTTGTATGGTTAACTCGTCTGCGCGGCTACTCATACTTCTTGTAATGTATTGAGACTCTATTACTTTCTCTAATTCGACAATCTCATACGCTAAGTTTTTTTCTTCATTTTGAATAGCTAACTCCTTAGCTTTATCCAATATTTTAAGACTCTGTTTATATAAACCTTTATGATATAAAATTGAAGCAAAATCTAACTGTTCTCTAATTTGAGAGCGTATATTTTGATGTGAAGGACTTAATTTAAGACTTATCAAAATTTGCTTGTACAAATGCGCTTTCACATTAGCCAATTGCTGTTTTTTTATCTCTGTAGATTTTAAAATTGCAGCTTCATCATACGTTTTTAACTTATCTAAAACATTAAATAGGTTTAAAAATTTAGAATCTGAATTAACACCTAATCGTCCAACGTACAATTTAAATTGTCGTTTTTCTGACTTAGTAAGCGATTTAACCAAGGAAAACAAGTTATCTTTTTGGTCTTTAGTCATCAATAAAATTTTGATTTAAAAAACTGATTTTCAGTAAAATAAACTTCATTTCAACTACTGAACATCGTAGCAAAACAAATAGCTATTACCTAATCTTAATACCAAAGTATAAATTAGTAAGTCAAAAGAAAAATAATTCTCTCTTAAAATGTCTAAAAACACAATTCAAATATTTGATACCACGCTTAGAGACGGCGAGCAAGTCCCAGGATGCAAATTAAATACAGAGCAAAAAGTAGTCATTGCAAAACAACTAGATCTTTTAGGTGTTAATGTGATAGAAGCTGGTTTTCCCGTATCAAGTCCTGGCGATTTCCAATCGGTAGAAGCGATTTCTGAAATCGTAAAAAACGCTACCGTTTGCGGTCTTACAAGAGCTGTTGAAAATGATATAAAAGTCGCTGCCGAAGCTTTAAAAAAAGCAAAAACACCTAGAATTCATACCGGAATTGGAACTTCAGATTCTCATATAAAATTCAAATTTAAATCCAATAAAGAAGCCATTATAGAACGTGCTTTTGAAGCTGTAAAATATGCAAAATCCTTTGTTGAAGATGTCGAATTTTATGCCGAAGATGCTGGTCGTACCGACAACGAGTATTTAGCTAGAGTTTGCGAAGCTGCCATAAAAGCTGGTGCAACAGTCTTAAATATTCCAGATACTACTGGTTATTGCTTACCAAGTGAATATGGTGCAAAAATGAAATACCTTAAAGAAAACGTAAAAGGCATAGAAAATGCTATTTTATCTTGTCATTGCCACAACGATTTAGGTTTAGCAACTGCCAACTCTATTGAAGGCGTAATTAATGGTGCGCGTCAAATAGAATGTACTATTAACGGTATTGGTGAACGTGCTGGTAATACAGCGTTAGAAGAAGTTGTTATGGTTTTAAAACAACATCCTTACCTAAATTTAGACACCACAATTTACACAAAACATCTTTACGGAATTAGCCAATTAGTTAGTGAAAACATGGGTATTTATACTCAGCCAAATAAAGCTATTGTTGGTGCAAATGCTTTTGCGCATAGCTCTGGAATACATCAAGATGGCGTGATTAAAAATCGTGAAACTTACGAAATTATTGACCCAAAAGATGTTGGTGTAACCGAAAGTGCTATTGTATTAACAGCACGCAGCGGAAGAGCTGCTTTAGCCTACAGAGCTAAAAATGTTGGTTACGAATTAACAAAACTTCAGTTAGACGACGTGTACGCAAACTTCTTAAGTTTTGCAGATAGAAAAAAGGAAATTAACGACAACGACATTCATGAAATTATTGAAACCAGTCGTGTTTACAACGAAATTATTTCAGCATAAAATATATTTCGCTTTCGCGGAAATTAAAAACTATGAGTAAAAAAACATTATTTGATAAAGTTTGGGACGCACATGTGGTAGATGCAATTGAAAACGGTCCGCAAATTTTATATATAGATAAACACTTAATACATGAAGTTACGAGTCCGCAAGCTTTTAACGAGCTAAAGGCGCGTAACATTCCTATTTTTAGACCTGATCAAATTGTTGCAACAGCAGATCACAACACACCAACTGTTGACCAACATTTACCTGTTAAAGACGATTTATCAAGAAAACAATTAAAACAACTTTCAGAAAATTGTAAAGCTAACGATATTACACTTTACGAATTAGGACATAAATATAATGGTATTGTACACGTCATGGCGCCAGAACTTGGTATCACTCAACCAGGAATGACAATAGTTTGTGGAGATAGTCACACTTCAACTCATGGTGCATTTGGCACGATTGCTTTTGGGATTGGAACTAGTCAAGTTGCTCAAGTATTTGCTAGTCAATGCCTATTATTAACCAAACCAAAAAGCTTAAGAGTTACCGTTAACGGAACGCTAAAAAAAGGCGTTTTACCTAAAGATGTTATTTTATATATCATCGCTCAAATAGGAACCAATGCTGGGACAGGTTACTTCTGCGAATATGCTGGCGATGTGTTTGAAAACATGTCTATGGAAGGTAGGATGACAGTTTGTAACATGAGTATTGAAATGGGCGCACGTGGAGGAATAATTGCTCCAGATCAAACCACTTTTGACTATGTAAAAGGTAGAGAATTTGCACCAAGAGGAAAAGATTTTGAAGACAAAGTAGCCTATTGGAAAACTTTACCAACGGACGAAGGTGCTGTTTTTGATAAAGAATACAACTTTGATGCTGCTGATATCGAACCAATGATTACCTACGGTACAAATCCAGGAATGGGAATAAAAATCACCGATAATATTCCACAATTAAATGATGCGTCTTTTGAAAAATCTTTAAAATATATGGATTTTAAAAAAGGTGAAAGCCTAATAGACAAAACCATTAATTACGTATTTATTGGTAGCTGCACCAACTCAAGAATTGAAGATTTTAGGATTGCTGCGCAATATGTAAAAGGCAAACAAAAAGCAGATAATGTAACAGCTTGGTTAGTCCCAGGAAGCAAACAGGTAGAAACTCAAATTATTGAAGAAGGCTTAAAAAGTATTTTTGAAGATGCTGGTTTTAAGTTACGTCAACCTGGTTGTAGTGCTTGTTTAGCAATGAATGACGATAAAATTCCGGAAGGCGAATATTGTGTGTCGACTTCTAATAGGAATTTTGAAGGTAGACAAGGTCAAGGATCACGTACTATTTTAGCAAGTCCATTGGTTGCTGCAGCAACAGCTATTGAAGGAAAAATTATTGATGTAACTGCAACCAATTTTGTTGCTGAAGAGATTTAAGACATGGAAAAATTTACAACATTACAATCTACAGCTATTCCATTAGCGATTGAAAATATAGATACCGATCAAATTATACCTGCGCGATTTTTAAAAGCTACAGACCGTAATGGTTTTGGCGAAAATGCATTTAGAGATTGGCGTTTTAATAAAGACGGTTCAGTTAATACAGATTTTGCATTAAACCAACCAGAATATAGCGGAAGCATCTTGGTTGCCGGTAACAATTTTGGTTGTGGCTCTAGTAGAGAACATGCTGCTTGGGCTTTGACAGATTACGGTTTTAAAGTTGTGGTCTCTAGTTTTTTTGCTGACATTTTTAAAGGAAATGCATTAAACAACGGTTTACTACCTGTACAAATTAGCGACGATTTTTTAAAGGTACTTTTAAATGAAATTAAAGAGAATCCAAAAACTGAATTAATTGTAAATCTTGAAAACCAAACGATAAGCGTTGCCAACACTTCGTTTAAAGAACATTTTGAGATTGACCCTTATAAAAAAACATGCTTAATTAATGGTTATGATGATATTGACTACTTATTAAGCAAAAAAGATTTAATTACTCAGTTTGAAAACCAACGTAGCTAGTTAGCCTGCGTTAGCGATTGAACGGTATGTTTGAGCGCCTCGTAGAGCGCGAGTAGTGAAAACGCGACCCGATAGGGTAACGCCCAAAAACAAAAATTAACTAACAAACTAAAAGCAAAAAGTTGCTTTAAAATAAATAATATGAAATTAGAAATTGCGGTTTTATCCGGTGACGGCATTGGTCCAGAGGTTACACACCAAGCCATAAAAGTGCTTAAAGCAGTAGCACAAGAATTTGACCATAGTTTTAGATTTAAAGAAGCGCCTGTTGGTGCTATTGCGATTGACCAAACTGGCAATCCTTTACCTGACGACACCTTAGCACTTTGCAAGTCTAGTGATGCTATTTTGTTTGGAGCTATTGGCGATCCTAAATATGACAATGATCCTTTGGCAAAGGTTAGACCTGAGCAAGGTTTACTTAAATTACGTAAAGAACTTGGTTTATTTGCCAACATTAGACCTGTTAAGGCTTATGAGACGTTATTAGGTAAATCTCCTTTAAAAAAGAGTATTATTGAAGGTACAGATATTAGTATTTATCGTGAGTTGACTGGCGGTATTTATTTTGGTGAAAAACAATTAAGTGAAGACGGAAATGTAGCTTCAGATTTATGCGAATATTCTCGGGAAGAAATTGAGCGTATTGCACATTTAGCATTTAAAGCAGCACAAAGCCGAAAGAAAAAAGTGACTTTGGTGGACAAGGCGAATGTTTTAGAAACATCACGTTTATGGCGAAAAGTGGTTACTGAACTAGCAAAAGAATATACAGATGTAGAATTAGACTTTTTGTTTGTTGATAATGCTGCAATGCAAATGATTTTAAATCCAAAACAGTTTGATGTAATCTTAACAGAAAACTTGTTTGGAGACGTTATTAGCGACGAAGCTAGTGTTATTGGTGGTAGCATTGGATTATTAGCAAGCGCTTCTGTTGGAGAAAAATACGCAATGTTTGAGCCTATACATGGTTCTTATCCTCAAGCAACTGGTAAAGGTATTGCAAATCCTATTGCCTCTATTTTAAGTGCTGCTATGTTACTTGAACATTTTGAACTTTATAAAGAAGCTGAAATGATAAAAGCTGCTGTAGAAAAATCTTTACAATTATATGTTACTACACCAGATTTAAACACCAAATTTGATCACATTACAACAAATAAAGTTGGAGACTTTATTGAAGACTTTATAAATAATCCTAAGGATAGTAATTTAAATTTTACTAATATTCACTTAGGACAATCCACAATTATTTAAGTTTTAGTATTTAATTTGGAGTCTATGAAGCACCTTGAAAAAGGTGCTTTTTTTTTTATACTAAAAACTGAAATAACTCTGGTTTATTATTTAAATAATCCCCGTAAAAATTATGAAGTTTCATTTTGGTAATTAAAGGCTCTAAATCGTCTGCGGATTTTAACTCTACTCCTACTACTGCTGCACCATTTTCTCTGTTTGTTTTTTTAGTGTATTCAAAATGAGTGATATCATCATTTTCTCCTAAAATATCAACAACAAACTCTCGCAACGCACCAGCACGTTGTGGGAATTTCACGATAAAATAGTGTTTTAAATTGGCGTGCAATAAGGCTCGTTCTTTAATTTCGGCAGTTCTGGTAATGTCATTATTACTTCCACTTACTACACAAATTACATTTTTACCTTTTATTTCTTCTTTAAAATCATCTAATGCTGAAATACTCAGTGCGCCAGCAGGTTCAACAACTATAGCATCTTTATTATATAAATCTAAGATGGTTTGACACACTTTACCTTCGGCAACTGTTACCATTTGATCTAAATTAGACTTACAAATTTCAAAATTTAAATCGCCAACACGCTGAACCGCTGCACCATCTACAAATTTTTCGATGTGGTTAAGCTGTGTGTTTTTTTGATTTTCAATTGACGTTTTCATTGATGGCGCGCCTAAAGGCTCAACACCAATAATTTTTGTTTGCGGCGATAACTCTTTAAACACTGATGATAGTCCAGCTGATAATCCGCCACCACCAACAGGGACAAACACATAATGAATTGGATGTTGTGCTTGGTCTATAATTTCTAACCCAACAGTAGCTTGTCCTTCAATTACCTTTTCGTCATTAAACGGATGTATAAATGCTTTTGATAGTCTTTCGCATTCTTTCATTGCTAGATGATAAGAATCGTCAAAAGTATCGCCTGCAAGAATAATCTCAATATACTCTTCTCCGAACATTTTTACCTGCTCCACTTTTTGTTTTGGCGTTGGAGCAGGCATATAAATGGTTCCTTTAATTTTTAATAATTTACAAGATAATGCAACGCCTTGCGCATGGTTACCTGCACTTGCACAAACAATACCATTTTCTACTTCTGAAGCTGATAACGAAGCCATTTTATTATAAGCTCCTCTAATTTTATAAGAGCGCACTTGCTGTAAATCTTCACGTTTAAACATGATATTACAATCAAATTCTTTAGAGTATCTAAAACTTGTTGTTAACGGCGTAACCGCTGCAACATCTCTTAATTTTTCGGCTGCAGCTTCTACTGCTTTTAAATTTGGAAAATAGGTTGTTTGCGTTTGCATTAGTTTGTTTTTAAGCTAAAACACTTTCTTCTTTAGCTTCAGTTTTTATTACTTTCATTGCAGTCATTGCGGCACGAAGACGCTTACCAACAGTTTCGATAGGATGATTTCTAATAGCGTCATTCACTTTTATTAATTCGATATTATCGACACCTGTTTTTGTTGAAAATGACTTTCCTATTACTGAAGTATCTACCGTTTTCATAAAATCTGCTAATAACGGTTTGCAAGCATGATCAAATAAATAGCAACCATATTCTGCAGTATCAGAAATGACACGATTCATTTCAAACAACTTTTTACGTGCAATTGTGTTTGCAATAAGTGGTAACTCGTGTAACGATTCGTAGTAAGCAGAATCTTCGATTATTCCTGCGCTTACCATAGTTTCAAAAGCAAGTTCTACTCCAGATTTTACAAATGCGACTAACAACACACCATGATCAAAATACTCTTGTTCTGTGATATGATCTGAAGTTAATTCGGTTTTTTCAAAAGCAGTTTCGCCAGTTGCTGCTCGCCATTTTAATAGGTTAACATCATCATTTGCCCAATCTTCCATCATAGTTTTTGAGAAATGACCAGAAATGATATCGTCCATATGTTTTTCGAATAACGGACGCATGATGGTTTTTAATTCTTCAGACAATTCAAATGCTTTAATTTTTGAAGGATTTGAAAGTCTATCCATCATGTTTGTAATTCCGCCATGTTTTAAAGCTTCAGTAATAGTTTCCCAACCAAACTGAATTAATTTTGCGGCATAACCAGCATCAATTCCTTCGGCAACCATTTTGTCAAAAGACAAAATCGCACCAGTTTGCAACAAGCCACATAAAATGGTTTGCTCGCCCATTAAATCAGATTTCACCTCAGCAACAAAAGACGATTCTAAAACGCCTGCTCTATCGCCACCAGTTGCAACTGCGTATGCTTTTGCTTGAGCCCAACCCTTATTTTCTGGATCGTTTTCTGGATGCACAGCAATTAATGTTGGCACACCAAAACCACGTTTGTATTCCTCACGCACTTCGGTTCCTGGACATTTTGGTGCAACCATAATTACCGTAATATCTTTACGGATTTGTGTACCTTCTTCAACGATATTAAAACCGTGTGAATAACTTAATGTTGCCCCTTTTTTCATTAGAGGCATCACTTGGTTAACAACATCTGTATGTTGCTTGTCTGGCGTTAAGTTTAACACTAAATCTGCTGTTGGGATTAAATCTTCATATGTCCCAACATTAAATCCGTTATCGGTTGCATTTTTGTACGACGCACGTTTTTCATCAATTGCTTGCTGACGTAAAGCATAAGAAATATCTAAACCAGAATCTCTCATATTTAATCCTTGGTTTAATCCTTGTGCGCCACAACCTACGATGACTATTTTTTTATCTTTTAATGCAGCTACTCCATCTTCAAATTCTGAAGCTTCCATAAATCTGCATTTTCCTAATTGTTCTAATTGTTTTCTTAATGGTAATGTGTTAAAATAATTTGCCATTTTTTTTGATTTAGAAAATAGAACATAGACGAAAGAGAATTGACTAAATACAGCCTAAAAATTCTTCTTAAATCATTTAGTTCCTATTTTAATTTATTTGTTTTTTAGTAATTAAATGCCTCTAGCATTTTAGTTATTTCCATTGGTGTTTTGGTGACTGCAATTCTTCCAGAACGAGTAAATTGTAAAATTCCAAATGCACTTAATTCTCTGTGCAATAATTCTATTTCACTACGTCTTCCTGATTTTTCAAGCACAAAAAACTCTTTATTTACAGTGACAATTCTAGCGTTACTTTCTTTAATAATATTTTGAATTTGTCGCTCTTCAAACAATAAATCTGATTTGATTTTGAACAGACAAGACTCTTGATAAATGGTTTCTTCTTCGGTGTGATAATAGGCTTTAATCACCTCAACCTGTTTTTCAATTTGACCAATAATTTTTTTCATTTGGTCTTCGGTTAACTTCACCACAATAGTCCATTTAGACACATTTTCAATTTCAGAAATTGAAGAATTTATACTTTCAATATTGATGTGTCTACGTTGAAATATTGCCGAAATACGGTTTAACAACCCGATATTATTTTCGGTATAAATAGAAACGGTATATAATTTATTTTCACTCATAATTACTCTAATCTTACATCTGAAACACTTGCGCCTGTTGGTATCATAGGAAATACATTATCTTCCTTTTCAACCATAACTTCTAAAAAATATGAACCTTCAGTTTCCATCATTTCTTTTACTGCATCGGCTAAATCTTCTCTTTTAGACACGCTTTTAGCATTAATATGATAGCCTTTAGCAATTGCTACAAAATCTGGATTTTCCATTTCTGTAGACGCATAACGCTTATCAAAAAATAACTGTTGCCACTGTCTTACCATACCTAAAAAATTGTTATTAAGCACGACAATTTTCACTGGTACTTTGGTTTGAAAAATGGTTCCAAGTTCTTGGATTGTCATTTGATAACCACCATCACCAGCAATCATCACCACATCACGTTCTGGTGCGCCCATTTTTGCACCAATTGCAGCTGGCAATGCAAACCCCATGGTTCCTAATCCACCAGAAGTAATATTGCTTTTAGACACATTAAAATCAGCATAACGACACGCAATCATTTGGTGCTGACCAACATCGCTAACAATTGCTGCTTCACCTTTGGTTTGTCCATTAATCTCTTTAAGCACTTCGCCCATAGTCAAGCCATCTTTAGTAGGATGTAAATCGTGTTTTATGACTTTATCAAACTCAACTTGATACAAATCTTTAAATTTTTGACGCCATTCTGTATGCGAATTTTCTTTTAAAAGTGGAAGAATTGCCGCCAAAGTATCTTTTGAATTTCCTAAAACAGCAACATCTGTTTTTACATTTTTATCAACTTCAGCTGGATCAATTTCAAAATGAATCACTTTTGCTTGTTTAGCATAGGTTGCTAAATTTCCTGTAACACGATCATCAAAACGCATTCCGATTGCGATTAAAACATCACACTCGTTAGTTAAAACATTTGGCGCATAATTACCGTGCATACCAACCATGCCGACATTTAATGGATGAGTTGAAGGAATTGCCGAAGCACCTAAAATAGTCCAAGCTGATGGTAAACCAGCTTTTTCGATAACCGCTTTAAATTCAGCTTCAGCTTCACCTAAAATCACACCTTGTCCCCAAACGACAAGAGGTTTTTTTGCATTATTTATTAAATCTGCAGCAGCTTGTAAATCGGTTGGATTAGTTTCAGGAATTGGCTTATAACTTCTAATTCCTGTACATTTTTCATATTTAAAATCGAATTCTTCAAATTGTGCATCCTTAGTAATGTCTATTAAAACCGGACCAGGACGACCACTTTTTGCAATGTAAAAAGCTTTAGCAATGACTTCAGGGATTTCTGAAGCTTTTGTCACTTGATGATTCCATTTAGTCACAGGTGTAGAAATACCAACAATATCGGTTTCTTGAAACGCATCGCTACCTAATAAATGCGAGCCAACTTGACCAGTAATACACACCATTGGCGTGCTATCTATTTGCGCATCTGCAATACCTGTGATTAGGTTGGTTGCGCCAGGACCAGAAGTTGCCATAGCGACACCAACTTTACCAGAAATGCGTGCGTAACCTTGAGCTGCGTGAGTAGCACCTTGCTCGTGACGTGTTAAGACGTGATGAATTTCGTTTTGAAATTTATACAACTCGTCATAAACAGGCATAATTGCACCGCCTGGATAACCATAAAGTACATCTACGCCTTCAGCCATTAAGCTTCGAACAACTGCTTCGCTACCCGAAATGCGAATGGTTTTTGAAGTAGATTGCTCGTTGTTTTTTATCGTTTTTGTTTCCATAAATTAGTATGGCATTAATTAGTTTCTATTCTAAAACTCGTCGGTAACACAACCTTTGGAAGCAGACGACACTGTTTTAGCATATTTGTAAAGGACACCACGATTAAATTTTAATTCTGGTGCTTTCCATGATTGTTTTCTTTGTGATAATTCTTCTTCTGAAACTTCAAGTTGAATAGTATTGGTTTCAGCATCTATTGTGATAAAATCACCATCTTTAACTAATGCGATTGTACCACCTTCTTGAGCTTCTGGCGTGATATGACCAACCACAAAACCGTGTGTTCCACCAGAAAAACGTCCGTCTGTAATTAATGCTACGTCTTTACCTAAACCTGCTCCCATAATAGCAGCAGTTGGCTTAAGCATTTCTGGCATTCCTGGTCCACCTTTTGGTCCTTCATATCTGATTACTACAACGTCACCTTTTTCTACTTTACCATCTCTAATACCATCGTTTGCTGCGTATTCACCTTCAAAGACTTTTGCTTTTCCGCGAAAGCGTAATCCTTCTTTTCCTGTGATTTTGGCAACACTTCCATCTTCGGCTAAATTGCCATACAACATGCGCAAGTGACCTGAGATTTTTATAGGCTCTTCGATTGGTTTTATCACATCTTGACCTTCTGCTAAATCATTAACATCTAATAAATTTTCTGCTAAAGTTTTTCCGGTTACGGTTAAGCAATCGCCATGAATTAAGCCTTTTTTCAATAAATATTTTAAAACAGCAGGAATACCACCAACGCGATGTACATCTTCCATTAGGTATTTTCCGCTAGGTTTTAAATCGGCTAAAAATGGTGTATTGTCACTAATATTTTGAAAATCTTTTAAAGTGAAATCAATATTCGCCGCACGAGCAATTGCTAAAAAGTGAAGTACTGCATTGGTCGATCCACCTAAAATAGTCACCAAACGAATAGCGTTTTCTAAAGATTTGCGTGTAATGATATCACTTGGTTTAATATCTTTTTCGATTAACAATCGCATTGCTTCACCAGCTTTTATGGCTTCTTGTTTTTTCTCTTCGCCTGTTGCTGGATTTGATGAGTTAAAAGGCAAGGTCATTCCTAAAGCTTCAATTGCTGACGCCATCGTATTTGCAGTATACATTCCGCCACAAGCACCAGCGCCAGGACAAGCTTTTTCAACTATATTTTGATATTCGCTTTCATTCATAGTACCAGCGACTTTGCTTCCCCAAGCTTCGAAAGCAGAAACGACATCTAGTTTTTTTCCGTTATGGCAACCAGAATCAATGGTTCCTCCATAGACCAAAATACTTGGTCTGTCTAAACGAATCATCGCCATTAATGCGCCTGGCATGTTTTTGTCACAACCAACAACAGTTATTAATCCGTCGTAACTCATGGCTTGCACAACGGTTTCCATTGAATCTGCAATAATATCTCGTGATGGTAAAGAATAACGCATTCCTGGTGTACCCATAGAAATTCCGTCACTGACACCAATGGTATTAAAAATTAAGCCTACTACATCTTTATTTTTTGTGCCTTGCTTAGCGAGTTTTGCTAAGTCATTTAAGTGCATATTGCATGGATTACCTTCGTAACCTGTACTTGCAATACCTATAATGGGTTTATAAAAATCTTCTTTGGTTAATCCTATAGCGTGCAACATTGCTTGAGCAGCTGGTTGCGTTGGATCTTGTGTTACTGTTTTACTGTATTTATTTAGTTGACTCATTTAGTCCTTATCTTTTTTTCTAATTTTCTAAATTACTAATTTGGCTATGGCTGATTAATTAAATATTGAATTATAGACTAAAGCCACATCTTATTTTAAACAATCAATAAACTGATTTTCAAATACTTAAAACTAAACACTTATGATGTTCAGTAGTTAATATTTGATTTATTTCTTTTTTCTTTGAACTGAAATGAACCCAACAAAAAAGCCTTCCTGAAAAGGAAGGCTTTTTTATTTATTTTAAAATAATAGACACCATTCCTTACCACCGTGATTTAATAATCACAATGCTAATAATTGAAATGATATTTAGGATTTGTTTGTTCATCTTGATAATCAAATATTAAAATTATTTAATTAAAACCCAAATTACACTTTAGGTAAATCACCTTCTTCTTTTAATGGTAAATTAGATTTCCCCATTAAAAAGGCATCTACGTGATGTGCTGCTTGTCGACCTTCGGAAATTGCCCAAACAATTAACGACTGACCGCGACGCATATCTCCTGCAGTATAAATACCTTTTACGTTGGTTGCATAATCTTTTTCGGTTGCTTTAATGTTGGTTCTAAAATCCATTTCTAAACCAAATTGTTCTGCTAAAGTTTTTTCGGCACCAGTAAAACCAAGTGCTAACAACGCTAAATCGCAGTCCCAAGTTTTTTCTGTTCCAGGCAATTCTTTTAGTTCTGGTCTTTCACCTTCTTTAAAAATCCATTCGACTTCAACCGTCTTTAAACCAATTAAATTCCCGTTTTTATCGCCTAAAAATTCTTTAGTTGAAATACTAAAAAAACGTTCTACACCTTCTTTATGTGATGTTGTCGTTTTTAAGCGCATAGGCCAATATGGCCAAGGTTGATGCGCTGGACGACCTTTAGTTGGTTTACTCAAAATTTCAAAATTTGTTACTGATGTTGCACCATGACGATTACTTGTACCAATACAATCACTACCTGTATCGCCGCCACCAATGACAATTACTTTTTTATTTTTTGCTGAAATAATTTCATCTTCACCTATCAATCCATCAACATATTGGTTATTTTTCTTTAGAAATTCCATTGCTTGGTGTACACCTTTTAGATGATTTCCTTTTATAGGAATATTACGTCTAACTGTTGCGCCGCCACATAAAAGAATAGCATCAAAATCTGCTTTTAACGTTTCGACACTTATATTTTTTCCAACATGAGCGTTGGTTTTAAAGGTAATACCTTCGTCTTTAAGAATTTTAATACGTCTATCAATAATTTTCTTTTCTAACTTAAAATCCGGAATACCGTAACGCAACAAACCACCAACTTTTGCGTCACGCTCAAAAACCGTTACAAAATGTCCTGCTCTATTTAATTGCTGAGCAGCTGCTAAACCTGACGGACCAGAACCTACAACAGCAACCTTTTTACCTGTACGATGTTTTGGAGGATGCGCTTCTACCCAACCTTCTTTAAAGGCGATTTCAGCAATGTTTTTTTCAATATTTTCAATGGTTACTGGATCTTCGTTAATCCCTAGCACGCAAGCTTCTTCACATGGTGCTGGACATAAACGACCTGTAAATTCTGGAAAATTGTTTGTAGCATGTAAAATTTGTGCTGCTTCTTTCCATCGTCCTTTATAGACCTTATCGTTAAAATCAGGAATTAAATTACCCAACGGACAACCGCTATGACAAAACGGAATACCACAATCCATACATCTAGCACCTTGATTTTTGAGTTTCTCCTCTTTTAAAGGCACTGTAAATTCTTTATAATTCTTTAAACGATTTTCTACTTTTAAATAGCCTTCGTCTTCTCTTTTATATTCTAAAAATCCTGTTGTCTTTCCCATAATCTTACGCTTTTACAGTTTGCTCTTCTGCTATTCTTTTTAATGCTTGTTTGTATTCTTCTGGCAACACCTTAATGAATTTTGGCAATTCTCTTTGCCAATTTTCGAGAATACGTTGTGCTAACGGACTTAATGTTGCGTTGTAATGATTCTCTATTAAGTCTTTTAATTCTGAAATATCTTCAGCAGTTTCAACTGGATCAAGATTTAATCCTTCTTTGTTACAGTGTTGCTCAAAGGTATTTTTTGGATCGTAGATGTATGCAATTCCTCCACTCATTCCAGCTCCAAAATTACGACCAACTTCACCTAAAATCACAGCGCGTCCGCCAGTCATATATTCGCAACCATGATCACCAATCCCTTCTACAACAGCACTTGCGCCAGAGTTACGCACACAAAAACGTTCGCCAGCTTTTCCGTTAATATAAGCTTCACCGGACGTTGCACCGTAAAGCGCTACGTTACCAATAATTATATTTTCCTCAGGTACTAAAGTAGACTCGTCAGGAACTTTTACCGCTATTTTTGCTCCAGACAATCCTTTTCCTAAATAATCGTTAGAATTACCATTAATGACCAAGGTTAAACCTTTGGTAGCGAATGCACCAAAACTTTGTCCTGCAGCACCAGTAAAATTGATTTTTAATGTATTATCTGGTAAACCTTGTGCGCCATAAATTTTTGAAATTTCATTACTTAAAATTGCTCCGAAAGCGCGATCTCGATTGGTGATTTTTGACTCTAAAACTGTTTTTTCCTTTCTGAATAACGCCGGATGTGCTTGACTAATAATTTTAAAATCTAAAGCCGATTCTAAAGCATGATCTTGCTTTTCCGTGTTATAAAATTTAGCGTCTTTTGGCGCATTCACTTGATGTAAAATTGGCGTTAAATCTAAACCTAAAGCTTTATAATGTTTAATAGTATTATTTCTGTTTAGTTTTTGAACTTGACCAACCATTTCATTAACGGTTCTAAAACCAAGTTGCGCCATAATTTCTCTTAATTCTTGCGCTACGAAATACATAAAGTTAACCACATGTTCTGGTTTTCCTTTGAACTTTTTACGCAATTCTGGATTTTGAGTTGCAATACCAACAGGACAGGTATTTAAATGACACACACGCATCATGATACAACCTGAAGCCACTAATGGTGCTGTTGCAAAACCAAATTCTTCAGCACCTAAAAGACAAGCAATTGCAACATCACGACCAGTTTTTAATTGTCCGTCACATTCTAAAACCACACGATTTCTCAAGTCATTCATTACTAAAGTTTGTTGTGCTTCAGCTAAACCTAATTCCCATGGTAAACCAGCGTGTTTTAGAGACGTTAAAGGTGAAGCACCAGTACCACCATCGTGACCCGAAATTAAAATCACATCTCCTTTTGCTTTTGCAACACCAGCTGCAACGGTACCAACACCAACTTCGGAAACTAATTTCACATTAATTCGCGCCTCACGATTAGCCGATTTTAAATCATAAATTAATTGTGATAAATCTTCGATAGAATAAATATCGTGATGTGGCGGCGGAGAAATTAGACCGACATAAGGTGTAGAATTACGTGTTTTTGCTATATCTGGATTCACTTTTGGACCAGGTAATTGTCCGCCTTCTCCAGGTTTTGCACCTTGCGCCATTTTTATTTGAATTTCTGACGCATTGGTTAAATAATTTGAAGTCACACCAAAACGACCTGATGCAACTTGTTTGATTGCCGAGTTTTTCCAATCTCCGTTTGAGTCTTTATAGAAACGTTCTTCATCTTCTCCACCTTCACCAGAATTGGATTTTCCTCCAATACGATTCATTGCAATTGCTAAATTTTCATGCGCTTCTTTACTAATAGATCCGTAAGACATTGCTCCTGTTTTGAAGCGTTTTACAATTTCTGTCCACGGTTCGACTTCTTCTAAAGGAATTGGATCGTAGTTAGTAAATTCAAATAAACCTCGAATGGTCATTAACTGCTTACTTTGCTCGTTAATTAAATCTGAATATTCTTTATAAGTCTTATGTTTATTACTTCTTACAGCTTCTTGAAGTTTTGCAACAGTTAATGGATTAAATGTGTGTTTTTCGCCATGACGTCTCCATTTATATTGCCCACCAAATTCTAAATTTAGATCGGTATCTACTTCATCTGTTTTGTAGGCTTTTTTGTGACGTTTGTAAATTTCTTTTTCAATTTCTCGTAAGCCAACACCTTGTATTCTTGTAATGGTATTTGGGAAATAATCGTTTACAATTTTTGTGTTTAATCCAACACATTCAAAAAGTTGAGATCCGCGATAAGAATTAAGTGTTGAAATACCGATTTTGTTCATCACTTTAAGAATACCCATTCCAACAGCTTTGTTATAATTTTTGATAGCTGTTAGATATTCTAAGTTTTCAATTTCTTTATTTTCAACTTGATTGTAAACAATTTCGTTAACGATATAAGGGTTTATTGCACTTGCACCGTAACCAAAAAGTAATGCAAAATGATGTACTTCTCTTGGTTCTGCAGACTCAATAATTAGGCTTACTTTGGCACGTTTTCCTATTTTATACAATTCGTGATTAACATAAGAACACGCCATTAATGCAGGAATTGGCGCTAGTTTTTTGCTTACGCCTCTATCAGAAAGTATAATAATATTTCCACCTTTATCTATAGCTTTTGAAGCCTGTTTTACCAAATCTTCTAACGCTGCTTCCAAACCGTTTAAACCTTTATCAACTTCATATAACATCGATATCGTGCTAACTACAAAATCTGGATTGTTTTTATAGTTTTTTATCTTATCTAAATCGTGTTTTGAAATAACAGGATTTTGAATTTTCAACTTTCGGCATTGATCTTCGTTTATTTTGAAAATATTAGTATCGCTACCTAAAGTCAGGCTAATATCTGTGATTAATTTTTCACGAATACCATCTAATGGCGGATTTGTGACTTGGGCAAAAAGCTGTTTAAAATAGTTGTAAATCAGTTGTGGTTTATCAGAAAGCACAGCAATTGGCGTATCATTTCCCATAGACCCTATTGGCTCTTTTGCTAATTGCGCCATAGGTTTGATAATGGTGTTTAGATCTTCTTGTGTATAACCAAATACAACTTGTCTTTTATCTAATGTGTCTTCTTTATGTTTTATTGGTCCTTTTTTTGCAGGTATATCTGCCAAATGCACCAAGTTTTTATCTAACCATTTTTTGTACGGATGTTTGGTAACGATATCTGCTTTAATTTCTTCATCATTAATAATTCGACCTTGATTCATATCCACCAAAAACATTTTTCCTGGTTCTAAACGACCGTGTTTTTCAATGTTTTTAGGGTCTAAATCTATCACTCCAGTTTCTGAAGACATAATTACATATCCATCTTTAGTGACAGAATATCTTGATGGTCGTAAACCATTTCTATCTAAAACGGCGCCGATATAATTACCATCTGTAAAGGGTATTGATGCAGGTCCATCCCAAGGTTCCATAATACAAGAATTGTATTCATAAAACGCTTTTTTAGCTTCGGACATTTCTGGGTTTTTCTCCCAAGCTTCTGGCACTAACATCATCATAACTTCAGGTAAAGTTCTTCCTGTCATCAATAATAATTCAACAACCATATCCATGGAAGCAGAATCTGATTTACCAGGTAAAACGATAGGAAAAATATTTTTAATATCTTCTCCAAACCAATCACTCTCCATTAATTCTTGACGAGAAAGTATGCGTGATACATTTCCGCGAAGCGTATTAATCTCACCATTATGACACATATATCTAAATGGTTGCGCCAGATCCCAAGTTGGAAATGTGTTAGTTGAAAAACGTTGATGCACTAACGCCAAACGCGTCACTAGCGTTGGATCTTGTAAATCTGTGTAATAAAGTTTAATATCTTCCGGAATTAATAGTCCTTTATATATAATTGTTTTAGTTGAAAGACTTGGCAAATAAAATCTTGAACTTTCAGAAAGTTTAGAGTTACGTATAGCGTGTTCTGCTTGTTTTCTTGCTGTAAAAAGTTTTAAATTGAAATCAAAATCTGACTGTTTTTTATCGGATTTACCAATAAAAACTTGTTTTACAAAAGGCTCAGTTTCTGCAGCAATTTTACCTAAAACCGAAGTATCTACAGGCACATCTCTCCAACCTAAAATTTCTAACTCTTGTTCTTCAACATATTTTGTGAAAATATCGACACAGAAATTACGTTGATTTTCACGTTGAGGCAAGAACATATTACTTACAGCATATTCACCAGGTTTAGGCAAATTAAAACTGCCGTTTTTTACAAAAAAATCATGCGGAATATCTATTAAAATACCTGCGCCATCACCAGTTTTTCCGTCACTACTTACAGCACCACGATGTTCTAATTTTTCAAGAATTTCTAGTGCTTTATGTATGATGTTATTTGATTTATTTCCTTTAAGACTGCAAATAAATCCTGCTCCACAATTGTCATGCTCAAATTCTGGAAAATAAAGTCCTTGTTGCTTTAACATTATGCAAAAATTTTTAAAGAGTTTGTTAGTTGTATTCACCCTAAGATACTGTGATACATCCTAATATAAAAGAAGTGAAATCATTTTTCCATATTTAATAATGACATTAATTTTTTATAAGATATTATCAAAATGAACCGCTAAAAAATAAGAAATAACTAATGATAATTTTCAGTAAAAAATATGATTTATTGCGAAAACGTTTTCGAAAAAGACAAAAATCAAAAATAAATTCAACAAAAATATAGATTTACTGAGATTTACTCAAAACACCAATTAACGAATTGATAATATTTTAAGCCAAAAATAGTTTACCCTATATTTTTTAGGGTTTAAAATCTCAATATGATAAAAATAAAAACATGACCCCTAATTTTTATAGGGTTAAAAAACTTTTTTATTAGTTTTGATATAACAACTAACAAAACAAACAACTAAATAAATGAAAAAAGTAGAAGCAATAATTAGAAAATCTAAGTTTTCTGCTGTAAAAAAAGCGCTTCACGAAGTTGGAGTTAACTTTTTTTCCTATTGGGATGTTACTGGTTTGGGTAACGAAAAGATAGGACACGTCTACAGAGGTGTATCATACAGCACAAGCGATATACAGCGTCGCTACTTATCAATTGTAGTAAATGAGGAATTTTTAGACGTCACAGTACAAGCTATAATTGAAGCAGGAAAAACAGGAGATGTTGGAGATGGGAAGGTTTTTGTTTCAAATATTGAAGAAGTTTACCGAATAAGAACAGGAGAAAAAGGAGGAAACACTTTAAACTAACTAACAACAAATGGAATTATTAACCACAAATAATGTATGGATGATGATCTGTACAGCTTTAGTATTTTTTATGCACCTTGGATTTTCTCTATTAGAAATAGGATTAACAAGACAAAAAAATACGATTAACATATTATTTAAAAACATATTTATTATCTGCGTAGGATTACTTTTATATTACTTAGTTGGGTTTAATCTAATGTACCCAGGATTTGAAGAAGGCGCTTCAGGCTTTTTCGGGTTTTCTGGTTTTGGTTTGGATTCACCATTAACAACAGAAGGCACATTAGACCTTAATTATAACGCAGGTTACACGTATTGGACTGACTTTTTATTTCAAGGAATGTTTGCTGCAACAGCAGCAACAATAGTTTCTGGAGCAGTTGCCGAACGCATTAAAATTGGACCATTTATGATATTTACAATTATATATGTAGGATTAGTTTATCCAATTGCTGGCTCTTGGAAATGGGGAGAAGGTTGGTTAGACCAACTTGGCTTTTATGACTTTGCTGGTTCAACATTAGTACACTCCGTTGGTGGCTGGGCAGCTTTAGTTGCTGTTTGGTTACTTGGCGCACGTATTGGAAAATTTAAAGACGGAAAATCTTTTGTAATCCTTGGTCACAATTTACCATTAGCTACTGCTGGTGTTTTAATCTTATGGTTAGGCTGGTTTGGGTTTAATGGCGGCTCAGTTTTATCTGCAGATCCAGCAGCAACATCACTTACTTTAGTGACTACATCTTTAGCTGCTGCAGCTGGAGGCGTTTCCTCTTTTTTAATTTCAACGTTAGCTTATAAAAATTATGATTTAACGATGTTTTTAAACGGAATTTTAGGTGGTTTAGTTGGGATTACTGCTGGTGCTGATCAAATGTCACCAACAGATGCCATATTAATTGGTGTTATTGCTGGCGGATTGATTGTTGGTGCTGTAGCATTGGTTGATAAAATTAGACTTGATGATCCTGTTGGTGCAATTGCTGTTCATTTAATTTGCGGTATTTGGGGAACATTAGCTGTTGGTATTTTTGGAAATCTAGCCGGTTTTGATCAATTTTTAAATCAATTAATAGGAGTTGCTGCTTACGCTGTTTTCTGCTTAGCAACCTCATTTATAATATTATTTACTCTTAAAAAAGTAGCAGGCATTAGAGTCTCTGAAGCTGAAGAAATTAATGGATTAGACGATTATGAACATGGTATGAGTGCATATCCTGACTTTAGATTAAACGAGCATTAAGACATTAAAATTTAAAGTGGTTTTAAGTAACTATTTTTATTTAGTTTGTTAGTTAGTGTTAAACCTCAAGGTTGTAAAAGCTTTGAGGTTTTTCCATTTTTATGGATAAAGAAATAACAAAAAGACACTTTAAAAAAGTGCCTTTTTGTTAAATGAAATTCATTTTAATCTTAAGCCGAATTACGACTAGCGTTAATATTACCAAACAATGAACGTGTAACCATTTTTTGATACACTTCAAATTCTTCACCTTCTGTTACTCCATTTTTTTGCAACTCTTGAATTTTCTTTAAAGCATATTGCTGTATAGTTAGCAAAGGTAACACTATAGATTCTCTAACATTAATTGAAGCCTTTCCTGCTGGCTCTTCCTGCATTAATTCTTTATAGCCAGTTAGTTTTAAAATTAAACGCTTAGAGGTTTCAAACTCTTTATAGATAATATTCCAAAACTCGCCATATTCAGGATCTTCACTCATATATTTTGTCAAGTCAAAGAAAGATTTTGATAAGGACATCATACTGTTTTCTATTAACGTCCTAAAGAAATTAGACGATTTAAATAAAGTTTGCACTTTATCAAATTCACCTGCATCTTCATAATGTTTAAGCGCTGTTCCTACACCAAAAAAACCTGGTACGTTTTGCTTTAATTGACTCCAAGACCCTACAAAAGGTATTGCTCTTAAATCTTCAAATACTAAACCTTCAGATTTTCCTCTTTTTGACGGACGACTACCAATATTTGTCTTAGCGTAATATTTTAAGGTACTCATGTGTTCTAAATAAGGAATGAATTTTTCGTGTTGCTTAAAGTTAGAGTAGGCTTGATAACTTAGCTTAGCTAAATTATCCATCACTTCTCTATTTTCTGGTACCATTCTTAAATCTGTATCACTTAAACTATTGTATAGTCCAGAACTTATTAACTGCTCTAAATTATATTGAGAAGATTCTAAAGTCCCAAAATTAGAACTTATTGTCTGTCCTTGAATGGTTAACTGCACTTCTTTATCCTCAATAGTTGGCCCTAAAGACGCGTAAAAGTTATGTGTTTTTCCTCCACCACGTGCTGGCGGTCCGCCACGTCCATCAAAGAAAATTACTGTGACATCGTATTTTCTAGACACTTCTGTCAAGCGTTCTTTTGCTTTATATATTGCCCAATTAGCCATTAGGTAACCACCATCTTTTGTACCATCACTAAAACCTAACATGATGGTTTGTTTGTTTCCTCTAGATTTTAAATGTGCACTATATTCTGGATTTGTATATAATTCTTCCATCACTAAATGTGCATTTTCTAAATCGGTAATGGTTTCAAACAACGGACCAATATCTACCGTTAGTTTATCATGAAACGCTACCAATTTAAGCATTGCAAAAAGTTGCATTACATTT
The DNA here is from genome assembly GCF_037029465.1 of Mesoflavibacter sp. CH_XMU1404-2. Taxonomy (NCBI): domain Bacteria; kingdom Pseudomonadati; phylum Bacteroidota; class Flavobacteriia; order Flavobacteriales; family Flavobacteriaceae; genus Mesoflavibacter; species Mesoflavibacter sp. CH_XMU1404-2. Next base: position 104,376 of record NZ_JAYMEM010000006.1, read on the forward strand.
AATGTGGTTTGGTTATTACTAATAATATAACGGTTTGCTGCGCGCTCTCCATTATTTTCTTGTATGGTTTTTATCACCTCAATAGTCTTAAGTGCTTTTAAGGCGTCTTCATCTTTTATCAACGATAAATCCACTTTTCCTTTTACTTTAGACAGTAATTGCACTTGTTCTTTTTCATTTAAATCGTGATAATTTTTAGGAAAAATATCACTACCGCTTTCAATTAAAGTATCAACCATAGTGTTAAACACCTTAGCATGTGCACGACTATCTTGACGGATATCTAAATTTGAAAAATGAAAACCAAACAATTTCACTTTATTAAGTAGACTTGTTAATTCATCTACGTAAAGTGATTGATGTTTTTCTATAATTACTTTTTTTATAGCTTCTAATTCTTCAGTAAAGTTTTGAAGTGTTAAATCTGATTCTTGTTGAAGCACAATACTGTATAGTTGCGACTCTAATTTTAAAACTCTATCTTCTACACCTTCAAAGGTTAGTTTTCTTTTTAATCGTCTTACATCTCGATAGTAGTTTTTTATTATTGCTTCTCTTAATTTATTTGCTACTTTCAGAGTAATTTCCGGTGTAACAAATGGATTACCATCTCTATCTCCTCCTGGCCAAAAGCCAACATTAATAATATCGTTATTTACTTCTTCGCCTTCAAAAATATTACTCTGAATGTAATCAAATATTTTACCAAAAGAATAGTAAAACACGTTTTCTAAATACCAAATTAAACTTACAGCCTCATCGTATGGTGTTGGCTTTTTATCTTTAAAGAAAGGTGTTTTACCTAATTGGGCTAACAAATCATTAATCCTTAATAAATCATTGTCTTTTATGGCTTCTGTCAAATCTGTAATAATCGCCAGAACAGAACCTGGATAAAATTGAGTTGGATGCGCCGTAAGTACTATTCGCACTTTAAATTCTTCTAAATATTCACGTAGCTCGTCTAATTTTCCATTTGCTCTAGTAGATTCTTTTAAACTTCTTAACGTACCAATACCATCCATATTATTTACTACAGAAAATGCAGCATCTTCAATAGCATCAAACAAAACAACTTGTCTTTCTATATATTGAATAAACCTGAACATAAGATTTATTCGGCTTTCTTCACTTCGTCTTGCTTGGTATTTTTCAAAGAAGGTTTCTACAATTTCAGTTGGATTTTGCCCATCTTTAAAACCTTTCTGACACGTTTCATGAAACAACGGTAATAAGACACCAGTTTTTGTAATTGTATCAAAAGGCAGGGTCATAAAAATACTATTGTAGATTTGGTATTTTGACAAAACATTTTGATTAAAACGAGTTAACTTTGGCTGTAAAGGCATATTTATCTTTTATTTTTTTTTATTAAGCTTAAAGTTAATGAAGCTTCTTAAACTTAGCAAAGTATAACGCGTTTTTTAAGATTAAATTAGAGAAAACCTTTTCGTAATTAATATTTTTTTCTTCTTGTATTTGAAGTTATTGTTATAATAATTTTAACGTCTTACCAGTTTTTAAATTATTTTATTTTAGTACATTTGTCGCTCGAAAAAACAGAGGAAAGATTTGACTGATTGCAACCTCCATAAAAAATGCTAAAGGCAGTAATACTTCCTTGAGACGCACGTGTCAAATCTTACCTATAAATTAAATTTAAAATGGCGTATTTATTTACATCAGAAAGTGTATCTGAAGGACATCCAGATAAAGTAGCAGATCAAATTAGTGATGCTTTAATTGATAATTTTTTAGCATTTGACAAAGAAAGTAAAGTAGCTTGCGAAACGTTGGTTACGACTGGTCAAGTGGTTTTAGCTGGAGAGGTTAAGTCTAACACTTATTTAGATGTTCAAAAAATTGCAAGAGATACTATAAATAAAATTGGTTACACCAAAGGAGAATATATGTTTGACGGCAACTCTTGCGGTGTTTTTAGTGCAATACATGAGCAAAGTGACGACATTAGTCGTGGTGTAGACCGTGCTACTAAAGAAGAACAAGGCGCTGGTGACCAAGGTATGATGTTTGGTTATGCAACACGCGAGACTGAAAACTACATGCCACTTGCATTAGATTTATCTCATAAAATCTTAAAAGAATTAGCAATTTTAAGACGCGAAAACAAAGATATTACTTACTTAAGACCAGATTCTAAAAGCCAGGTAACTATCGAGTATAGTGATGATAACGTACCTCAACGTATTGATGCTATCGTAGTCTCTACACAACATGACGATTTTGCAGATGAAGCTACCATGCTAGCAAAAATTAAAAAGGATATTATTGAAATTTTAATACCAAGAGTTGTTGCATCTTTACCTGAAGAATTAAAAGGGCTATTTAATAACGACATTAAATACCACATCAATCCAACAGGAAAATTTGTAATTGGTGGACCACATGGCGACACAGGATTAACAGGTCGTAAAATTATAGTAGACACTTATGGCGGAAAAGGCGCACATGGTGGTGGTGCTTTTTCAGGAAAAGACCCAAGTAAAGTAGACCGTAGTGCTGCTTATGCCACAAGACACATTGCTAAAAATCTTGTTGCTGCTGGAGTTTGTGACGAGGTTTTAGTACAAGTAAGTTATGCTATTGGTGTTGTAGAACCAATGGGGATTTTTATTGATACTTACGGAACTTGTCCTTTTAATATGACCGATGGGGAAATTGCAGAAAAAGTCTCAAAAATATTTGATATGCGTCCAGCAGCTATCGAAGAACGCTTAAAACTACGCAACCCTATGTATAGCGAAACTGCAGCTTATGGACATATGGGAAGACAAAACGAAGTTGTTACTAAAACTTTTGAACAACCTAACGGTGAAAATGTAACATTAGATGTTGAATTATTTACATGGGAAAAACTTGACTATGTTGAAAAAGTAAAAACTGAATTTGGGTTATAATTCTTATAAATCAAAATAAAAAAAGCCTTTTCGATATGAAAAGGCTTTTTTATTTACTTCCATTTTAATGGTAGATGAACTACTTTTTTGGTTTCGAAAAAATCTTCTTCAAAAAAGTCTGATATATTATAAATAGTCGTGGTTTGATAATCTTTTAATTCTTCAGTTAAATCACCACCTTTTAAATAAATAATTCCATTTTTTAAATCATTATTCTGTGGTTTAGCTATCTTACCCTTTACCCAATGTACAAAAGTTGGCATTGCTGCAACTGCACGACTAATAATAAAATCGTAAGTTTCATTAATCTCTTCAACTCTAGTATGTGTTACTTTTACATTTTCAAGCTCTAAACCAGCCATTACTTCTCTTACAACATTTAGTTTTTTATTAATACTATCTACTAAATGAAATTGACAATTAGGAAATAAAATAGCCAACGGTATACCCGGAAAACCGCCACCAGTACCAACATCCATCAAAGAACTTCCGTCTTTAAAATTTATAACTTTTGCAATAGCTAATGAGTGTAAAACGTGTCTCAAATACAATTCGTCAATATCTTTTCTTGACACGACGTTTATCTTTAAGTTCCAATCTTTATATAAATCTTCTAAAGCTTCAAATTGAGCAATTTGTTTCTCTGTTAAATCAGGAAAATATTTTAAAATGAGTTCCATGGGTTGTATAAAATTTAGGCAAAAATAGACATTTAACACTAAAACATTGCGCTTGCTTTTACATATTTACATATCTTTACAGCCAATAAAATTTGGCTCTTACACGTTATAAAATAAATAATTAATAGCAATGACAAAGCAAACACTTTCTTTTTCAAGAACAGATTCTGCAAACTTTTTTAGAACACTTAATAAAAGAGTAAACAAGTATTTTAAAGAAAACAACATTAAACGTACAGGAGACTGGCGTATTTGGCTTAAAACCATAGTTATGTTTACTATGTTTTTAGCTCCATATTTTTTAATTATGACCTTAAACATTCCTGGTTGGGCTCAATTACTTTTAACTATTGTTATGGGTATTGGTATGGCTGGAGTTGGTATGAATGTGATGCACGATGGTAACCATGGTTCTTTTTCTAATAAAGAATGGGTTAACCGTTTAATGGGAAGCAGCATTTACATTTTAGCAGGTAATGTTTACAACTGGCAAGTACAACACAACGTTTTACATCATACTTACACAAATATTCATGGACATGATGAAGACTTAGAAGCAGGTCGTATTTTACGTTTTTCTGAACATACAGAATGGAGAAAACACCATAAATTTCAACACTACTACTCTATCTTACTATATGGTTTATTAACCATTAATTGGGCAATTACTACAGATTGGCAACAAATGAAACGTTACATGAAACGTAAATTAGCCTATGGGAAATTTCCTAATCCTGTTTGGAATTGGAGTAAATTAGTAATTTCAAAATTAGTTTATATCGCTATTTGGATTATTATTCCTTTAGTATTTTTTGATCTTGCTTGGTGGAAGGTTCTTTTAGGTTTCTTCATCATGCATTATACAGCTGGTTTGATTTTAAGTGTTGTATTTCAGTTAGCTCACGTTATGGATGAAGCAGAAATGCCATTACCGGAAAAAGATGGTACTATGAAAAATACTTGGGCAATCCATCAATTAAAAACAACAGTTAATTTTGGTGCTAAAAGCAGAATTATTAACTGGTTTACAGGCGGATTAAATCATCAAGTTGAACATCATATTTTCCCAAATATTAGCCATGTTCACTACAATAAAATTGCCGAAATAGTTAAAAACACAGCTAAAGAATTTAATTTACCTTACAACGAATATAAAACAACACGTAAAGCTGTAATTGCTCATTTTAGATTTTTAAAAGAAATGGGGAAAAGACCAGCATTACAAGCTTAACAACTAACAATGAACCAACAACTTTCTAACCGAATTTTAAACATGTCTACCTCTGCAACTTTAGCTATGGCGGCTAAAGCAAGAGAATTAAGAGGTGAAGGCAAAGATATTATTGGACTTAGTTTAGGCGAGCCTGACTTTAATACTCCAGATTTTATTAAAGATGCTGCTATTCAAGCAATTAATGATAATTATAATTCTTACACACCAGTAGATGGTTACCAAGAGTTAAAAGAAGCTATAATTACTAAGTTTAAACGCGATAATAATCTTACTTACACATTACCACAAATAGTTGTTTCTACAGGAGCAAAACAATGTTTAGCAAATGTAGCTGCGGTGATGTTAAATGAAGGTGACGAAGTTATTTTACCTTGTCCATACTGGGTAAGCTACGCTGATATTGTAAAGTTAAATGATGGTATTCCTGTAGAAGTACCAACAACTATTGATACTGACTTTAAAATGACTCCAGCTCAATTAGAAGCTGCAATTACACCAAAAACTAAAATGCTTTGGTTTAGTTCTCCTTGTAACCCAAGCGGATCAATCTACAGCAAAGAAGAATTAGAAGGTTTAGCTGAAGTTTTAAAAAAACACCCAAATATTTATATCGTTTCAGATGAAATCTATGAGCATATTAATTATACTGCAGCGCCACATACAAGTATGGCTAGCGTAGATGGTATGTATGATAGAACTATTACTGTAAATGGTGTATCTAAAGCATTTGCAATGACTGGTTGGCGTATTGGTTACATTGGCGCGCCAGATTGGATTGCTCGTGCTTGTAACAAAATGCAAGGTCAAATTACTAGCGGCGCTAACTGTATTGCGCAACGTGCAGTAATTACTGCTTTAAATGCAGATCCAAGCGCGGTAAAATTTATGATTGATGAATTTAAAGTACGTCGTGATCTGGTTTTAGATTTGCTAAGTGATATTGAAGGTTTTAACACCAATGTACCTGAAGGTGCGTTTTATGTGTTCCCTAATGTATCTTATTTCTTCGGAAAAACTTTAAAAGGAAAAACAATTAACAACGCTACAGACTTTTCTTTATTCTTACTTGAAGAAGCTTTAGTTGCAACAGTAACTGGAGACGCTTTTGGTAATCCTGACTGCATCCGTATTAGTTATGCTGCTAGTCAAGAACAAATTAAAGAAGCGATAAAAAGAATTAAGGAAGCAGTTAGTTAAAAATAACTCATACAAACACAAAAAAGACCTTAAAATTAAGGTCTTTTTTTATGCGTAATAATAAAGAATACTAACTAAAAAAATCATTATAAGCATTAAAAAAACAACTTGTTTGATTCGTCTTATTTTGTGTTCTTTTTTTAATTTTTCACTAATTTTTTGACAATATTCTATATTTAGAATTAAGTGATCAAACTTTTCTTTTTCTACTTTATTCCGTATGCTTTTTTTATAGACAAACTTCTCCCTCTTATTATTTTTTAATAAGTCTCTATTGTTTTTAATTACCGAAGATGGAGAACCGCCAAACATAATATATAAAATTTAGATGAAATAAAACCCTTTTATATATACGTAGTATTTTTCTTTAAAATGTTACAGATAAAGCTTTTAAATACGATTAACTACCTGTTTCTCCAGAAAAAAGGTGTTAACAAAATAAGTACAGTAAATAATTCTAAACGACCTATCAGCATTAAAAAACTTGACCACCAAAGTCCTATTGGTGGTAATGCTGCGTAATTGTTTACAGGACCAAAAACACCTAAAGCAGGACCTACATTACCTAAACTTGACGCTGCAATACCTATAGAAGATTCAAAGTCAAATCCCATCATAGAAAAACCTAATGCGCCAGTAATAAAAGAAATCATATAAAGAATAAAGAAACCAAGGATATTAAATACAATGATTCCTGAAACTGATTTACGATTATATCTAACAGGCAATACCGCGTTTGGATGTAAAGTTCTTTTAAATTCTAAAAAACCGTTTTTAATCATTACTAAGTGACGCACCACTTTCACACCTCCAGAAGTACTTCCTGCTGAGCCACCTAAAAACATTAACCCAAAAAACATTACTGTTAAAAAAGGTGTCCATAAAGTATAATCTGCACTAATAAAACCTGTAGTAGTCACCACAGTTAACACTTGAAATAATGCATGTCTAAAAGCACTTTCGCCTTCTCCTAAAACTTGTGGATGAGAAATACTAGAAACCGAAACATCTGCTTTAAAATAGATTAAAAGCGATGCCACTAAGGTAAAGATTGTTATAAATTTAAAGTATAGTTTAAACTCTTCATCTTGAATAATCTTCTGTACTTTTCCTTTAAATGCATAATAACTTAAGACAAAATTTGTCCCAGCCAAAAACATAAACAGTATAATAATGTATTGGATTAATGGATTATCATTCCAATACGCTACACTTGCATTTTTTGTAGAAAATCCTCCTGTTGACAGCGTACTCATCGAGTGATTTATAGCATCAAAAAAGCTCATTCCTGCTACTTTAAGCAAAATAGTTTCGGCAGCAGTATAACCAAAGTAAATTAACCAAAGTCGTTTTGCTGTATCTGTTATACGTGGATGTAGTTTGTCTGCGCTTGGTCCTGGCGCTTCAGCAGCAAATAACTGCATTCCTCCAATTCCTAATAAAGGAAGAATTGCAACTGCTAAAACGATAATTCCCATACCTCCAATCCAATGGGTTAAGCTTCGCCAAAACAAAACACCTTTTGGCACCACTTCAATATCATTTAAAATAGAAGCTCCAGTAGTTGTAAAACCAGACATGGTTTCAAAAAAAGCACTGGTAAAACTAGGTATTGCTCCTGTTGCCACATAAGGAATTGCTCCAGAAAGCGACATAACTATCCATCCAAAAGCTACAACTATATAACCTTCGCGTTTATTCATTTCTTTGTTATGATTGCGATGGTGCAACATACCAAAGAGTCCAAAAATTAATGTTACAACACCTGAAAGAAATATTTGCAACGTTACTCCATCTTGATAAATCAAACTTACCAAAGAAGATAATAACATAAAACCACCGTTAAAAACTAACAGTAATCCAAAAAAATAAAAAATGATTTTATAGTTAAGATGAAGTCCTTTTCCCATGTAATTACAAGAATAATTTTTCTACTTCTTTAATAGATCTTGGCAGACAACAAACCACAATATAATCGCCTTCTTCTACTTTAAATCCTCCAAGTGCGATAAGTCCTTCGCCATTTCTAATAACACCACCAACAATTGCAGACCTAGGAAACTCGACATCTTTAATCAATTTATTACAGATTTTTGATGTTGCTTTTACTTTAAACTCTAATAACTCTGCATTCATGTTGTTAAGCTTTGTCATTGCAATAACTTCTCCTTTACGTATGTATCTAAAGATATTGTTTGCTGCTAAAAGCTTTTTATTGATAAGTGTATCTATTCCTATGGACTGAGACAATTCAAAATAGTCCATATTTTCTACTAAAGCAATTGTTTTTTTAACACCTTTTGATTTTGCTACTAAGCAAGACATAATGTTGGTTTCAGAATTTCCTGTAACAGAAATAAACGCATCCATATCGCTAATATTTTCTTCTTCAAGAAGCTCTACATTACGTCCGTCACCGTTTATGACTAATACTTTTGGTAATTCGTCTGCAAGCTCAAAAGCATTTTCTTTATTATTTTCTATTAGCTTAATATTAAAACCGTTTGTAGACAAATCTCTACTAGTTTTAAATCCAATTTTACTACCTCCAAGAATCATTACATCTTTAATAGCAGTGTTAGATTTACCTGTCATTCTACATAATTCTTGATCTCCTCCTTCACTAGTAATAAATACTACGCTATCGCCTTCTCTAAACTCGGTATCACCACGCGGAATAATCGTGTATTGTGTACCAAAACGCTGTATGGCGATTGGCACAAAATGAATTTCAGAAAATAATTGCCCAGCTTCTTTTACCGTTTTACCAACAAAACTTGCAGTACGAGATAGACTTAAGCTAACCATAGTTAATGCGCCATCTTCAAACTCGTAACTATCTCTAAAAGCCGATTGATTTAAAAGTAATTCAATCTCAGATGCTGCTAAACTTTCTGGCGAAATTAATTCATCAATTCCAAATCTGGTAAAACCTACCTCATCTTTGTGTTTGATAAATTCGGTATTAGAAATTCTTGCAATTGTTCGTTTTGTTCCTAATTGTTTAGCAAGGACACAAGCAGTAATATTTGTGGTTTCTGAAGCGGTTACACCTATAAACAAATCTGAAGCCTCTACTCTAGATTCTTTTAAGATAGCAATAGACGTTGCGTCACCTTTAATTACTTTAATATCAAGGTGGTTATCTGCATAGGTTAAACTTTCTCTATCGGTATCAATTAAGGTAATTTCTTGAGACTCGTAAGACAGTAGTTTTGCTAAATGAAATCCAACTTCACCTGCTCCTGCAATAATTATTTTCATAGATTATATAAAATATGGGATACAAAGATAAATATTTTAAATATTTAAGCCTTAAATAATTATCCTTTTGAAGTTTTAAGAGAATATGTAAAGCATTATCTTTGCCAAAATTTTAGTTTTGACAAAAGTAAATCCTTATAAAAATAGTGACTTAGGCAAGAAAGAACAAGTCACACAAATGTTTGATACAATCTCTAAAGAATACGATGGTTTAAACCGAGTTATATCATTTGGAATTGATATTAAATGGCGAAAAAAAGTTGTTGAAATAGTTAAACAACAACAACCAAAAACTGTTTTGGATATTGCTACAGGAACTGGTGATTTAGCTATAAATTTAGCCGAAACTTCTGCAGAAAAAATTGTTGGTTTAGACATTAGTCCAGGAATGTTAAACGTTGGAAAAGAAAAAGTAAAAGCCAAACAATTAGATAATCGTATTGATATGATTATTGGCGATTCTGAAAACATGCCTTTTGAAGACAACACTTTTGATGCTATTACTGTTGCGTTTGGTGTAAGAAATTTTGAAACCTTAGAAAATGGTTTAAAAGATATTTTACGTGTTTTAAAACCTGGTGGCACTTTTGTTATTTTAGAAACTTCTGTACCAACAAAATTCCCATTTAAACAAGGTTACAAAGTATATTCTAAATTTATTTTACCAACCATTGGTAAACTATTCTCAAAAGACAAAACAGCTTACAAATATTTAAGCGAAAGTGCTTCTGTTTTTCCTTACGGTGAAGCTTTAAACAATATTTTACGTAATATTGGGTTTATTAATGTAGAAGATAAACCACAAACATTTGGTGTAGCAACAATTTATACAGCATCAAAACAATAATTTACATGAAATATATTTTTTCTTTACTTTTTGTTTTATCAAGCATAACAGCGTCTAACGCGCAATTATTTACAAAAGAAAAAGTACAAAACTTACAAAATATAGATAAAGCAACTTTAAGTTGGGGCTACTATTTAGGCTTTAATAATCTAGATTTTAAGTTTGACTATAATGATGATTTAGGAGACATCCAAACAGAACGTACTGTAGGATTTAATGTTGGCTTAATTGGTAATTTACGTATAAATGACCATTTTGATTTACGTTTAGAGCCTGGTCTAGTCATAGCGCAACGTAACTTAAACTACTCTATTAATTACTTTGATAATTTTGAAGATGAAGTTTCTGATTCTGATTTACTACGTGAAGTAAAATCTACTTACGTGTATTTTCCGCTGCTGTTAAAAATTTCGACTAAAAGAATTAACAACATCAAACCTTTTATTTTAACCGGTATATCTACTGCTATTAACTTATCCAGTAACGAAAAAAATCCTGATGATAATTCTGCTGGAGAATTTAGAATGAAAAAAAGCGCACAGTTTTACGAGCTTGGTTTTGGGATAGATTTTTACTTAGACCGTTTTAAGTTTACGCCTTCAATACGTGGTGTTTTTGCTTTAAATGACGAACTTATTAGAGATAAAGACCCAAACAGTCCATGGACAAGCAATATAAACAAAATGCAAACTAGAGGGATTTTTGTGAATTTTACAGTTCAATAAAATTTAATTACTTCTTCTAAACTCACTTAACAAAATAGCTCCTGCTGTAGCTACATTTAAACTTTCTGTTTCTTGCAAATCTCCAAATCTTGGTATGCTAATGCGCTGATTTACGTGTTTTTCAATAGATTGACTAATACCATTAGCTTCATTACCTAACACTAAAATACCTTGGTCTGGTAAATTAGAAGCGTATACATTTTCTCCATCCATAAAAGCACCAAAAACAGGCTGTTTGGTTTCTTCTAAATAATGATTTAAATCTATGTAAAACACGTTAACACGCGTTAAACTTCCCATAGTTGCTTGCACAACTTTTGGGTTAAAACAATCTACAGTTTCTTTACTACACAATAATTGTTTTACACCAAACCAATCGCAAAGTCTAATGATTGTTCCAAGATTTCCTGGGTCTCTTACAGCATCTAAAGCGACTATCAATCCTTTGTTTTCTATTAAGGAAAGTTTAGGGATTTCAAAAACCGCTAAAGCTGTGTTTGGTGTTTTTAAAGCACTTATTTTTTTTAGTTCTGCTTCTGAAACTAGTGTTTCGTTTTCAACATTAAAAGTTTCGGTAGTAAATAAATCGACTAACTTAAATGTCGAATTTAAAAACTCATTAATCACTTTTACACCTTCAGCAATAAATAATCCATCTTGCTGTCTACATTTTTTTTGCTGTAAACGCGTTATATTTTTAATCTGATTTTTAGAAATCACTTTTATCTTAATTTTTTTATAAAGTAACAGAAAAAAAAGGAGTTTAGGGATTTACACCTAAGCTTTATTCAATATTTAATGTATTTTTGAATTAGCTTTAAATAAGAGGCACAACTTTTGATCAAAATTGCTTAGCTTTTTAAAACATCATTGAAAACATTTCAACCAAAAATAGTCGTTTTTTTATTAATTGTTACGCTGTTTAACAGCTGTAATTCGGTTAAACGTGTTAGCGAAAATCAACATCTTTTAACCGAAAACAATTTAATTGTCAATGATGAGAAAGTTGTAAACGACACCATTTCTAACACTATCGTACAAAAACCAAACACGCGTATTCCTTTTATAAAAATGCCTTTACGCTTGTTTATTTATAACATTGCTAGACCTAATATAGATTCTATTTTAATGGAGAAGTATTACAACAATCCAGAAAAAATGGAACGCAAATCAAAACTACTTTCTAGAAAACAATTAGATAAACTTATAGAAAGTAAATCTAATTTTAATAAGTGGATTAAAAAAACAGGAGAAGCACCTGTAATTATTGATGAAGAATTAACAAAAAAGTCTACAAAAAACCTTGAAAATTATTACAAATCTAACGGTTGGTTTAATGTAAAAACCGATTACGAAATAAACAGAAAAGACAATAAAAGAGGAACTATAGATTATAAAGTTGAAACAGGAAGTCCTTTTATTATTGATACAGTATCTGCAACAATAGCTTCACCTTCTGTTCAGAAAATTTACGAAGAACATAAAAACGAAAGCTTTATAAAAGCTGGCAAACAGTTTAAAGACAATGATCTTTACAACGAAGAAGACCGCATAACAAATCTTATGCGTAATAATGGTGTATATCATTTTTCTCAAGATTATGTACGCTATGTCTCTGATACTTTAAGAGGAAATAGCACAATGACACTAGAAACTGTTATAGACAACCGTTTAATTAGAGAAGAAGACGAATCTAGGCGTGAACCTTTTAAAGTGTTTACTATTAAAGACGTAAATATTTACACCAATAGCTCTTTTAAGAATAGAAATGCAACTTTAACAGATTCTACTAATTACGAAGGTTACAATATTTATAGCGTTGGTAAATTAAGATACAAGCCAAAAGCAATTACAAACGCGGTATTTATTTCGCCAAACACCATTTTTAAAGATCAAGCTAGACCATTAACATCAAGATTAATAAGCAATCTACGTACGTTTAAATACCCAAATATTGAATATGTAGAAAATCAAGACACTACGCTAACCGCCAATATTTATCTAACACCATTAAAAAAGTTTGAATTAGGTATTAGCGCAGAAACATTTCAAAGTAACATACAAACAGTCGGATTCTCTTTTAATCCAAGTCTATTAATTAGAAACGTATTTAGAGGAGCTGAAACCTTAGAACTTTCTGGGTTTGCCTCTATCGGTGCTTCAAAAGATGCTAATAATGGCAACGATCAGTTTTTTGATATTAATGAACTTGGTGCTAATTTAAAACTAAGTTTCCCAAGGATTTTCTTCCCAATTAATACCGAAAAGATTATTCCTAAATCCATGTTTCCTAGCACAAAAATTTCTCTTTCGGCGTCAAGCCAAACAAATATTGGTCTAGATAGACAAACGTTTACAGGAATTTTTAATTACAAATGGTACCCTAGCAGAAAGGTGACAAACAGATTAGATTTTTTCAACATTCAATTTGTAAAAAACCTTAATACAGCTAATTATTTTAATGTGTATCAAAACTCTTTTGATGCTTTAAATGAAATTGCTCAAACCAGTGGTTTTATTGCGCCAAACCAAACCTTAGGTATTCCTACTCAAGCCGATAATTTTTTAAATGAAATTAGAAACGGAACTTACAATGGTGTTCTACCTGAAGACGATATAAGAGCCGCTAATGCAATTGCCGAAAGAAAGGTAAGACTAACCGAAGACAACTTAATTTTTTCTACAAATTTCAACTATGTTAAAGACCGAAGAGACAATTTATTAGATGAAGATTTCTCTATCCTAAGACTTAAGTTAGAATTAGCAGGTAACTTCTTATCAACCATATCTTCTTTAATTGGTGTAGAAAAAAATGATAGTGGTAAATACGAGCTTTTTAATGTTGCTTTTTCTCAATACGTAAAAACCGAATTTGATTACATTAAACATTGGCGCTTAGGTTACAAAAACGTGTTTGCGGTTAGAAGTTTTGTTGGTATTGCAATCCCATACGGTAACTCAACCAACATACCGTTTTCTAAAAGTTTTTTTGCTGGTGGTGCTAATGATAACAGAGCATGGACAGCTTATAATTTAGGTCCGGGTAGCTTAAACACGACTAACGAGTTTAATGAAGCTAACTTTAAAATTGCCCTTAGTGCAGAACAACGTTTTAATTTGTTTGGTGATTTAAATGGTGCTTTGTTTGTTGATGCAGGAAACATTTGGAATGTTTTTGATGACATTGAAGATGATCGCGCTACATTTTCAGGTTTTGATTCCTTAAGAGACATAGCTGTTGGTTCTGGATTTGGGCTAAGATATGATTTTGGTTTCTTCGTACTTCGAGGAGATATTGGATTTAAAACATATAATCCTGCTTATTCAGAAGGCAACCGATGGTTTAAAGATTATAACTTCTCTAACGCCGTTTATAATATTGGTATAAACTATCCATTTTAAGCGTAAAACACACAAAAACAACGATAACGTTTGCGTGTTTTTATTGCTATTTCTTAAAAAATACGGTCAATTTTCACTACTTTTGAAACATTACTAATACAACAAATTTTTATAAAAATGGCTCATAACATAAAACCTGGAGTTGCAACCGGAAAAGAAGTTCAAGAAATTTTCAAACTAGCTAAAGAAAAAGGCTTTGCATTACCTGCGGTTAACGTAATTGGTTCTAACACAATCAATGGTGTTTTAGAAACTGCAGCAGAATTAAACGCTCCTGTTATTATTCAATTTTCAAATGGAGGCGCACAATTTAACGCCGGAAAAGGTTTAAATAACGACGGACAAAAAGCTGCTATAGCTGGTAGTATTGCAGGTGCAAAACATGTACACCAAATGGCAGAAGCTTATGGTGTTCCTGTAATTTTACATACAGACCACTGCGCAAAAAAATTATTACCTTGGATTGATGGTTTATTAGACGCTAGCGAGCAACATTTTAAAGAAACAGGTAAACCTCTTTACAGCTCTCATATGATTGATTTAAGTGAAGAGCCTCTTGAAGAAAACATAGAAATCTGTAAAACTTACCTTGAGCGTATGAGCAAAATGGGTATGACTCTAGAAATAGAATTAGGTATAACAGGTGGTGAAGAAGATGGTGTAGATAATAGCGATGTAGATGAGTCTAAATTATACACACAACCAGAAGAAGTAGCTTATGCTTATGAAGAGTTAAGCAAAGTAAGTGACCAATTTACAATTGCAGCTGCTTTTGGTAACGTACATGGAGTTTACAAACCAGGAAATGTAAAGTTAACACCAAAAATCCTTAAAAACTCTCAAGAGTATATCACAAAAAAATATGGTGTAGATAATAACCATATTGATTTTGTATTCCACGGTGGATCAGGTTCTACTTTAGAAGAAATTAGAGAAGCTATTGGTTACGGTGTTATTAAAATGAATATCGATACAGATATGCAATACGCATTTATGTCTGGTATTAGAGATTATATGGGCGAAAAAGCAGATTATTTAAAATCTCAAATTGGTAGTCCAGATGGACCAGATTCACCTAACAAAAAATACTACGATCCACGTGTTTGGTTACGTAAAGGTGAACAAACTTTTGTAGAGCGTCTTAAAAAAGCATTTGAAGACTTAAATAACGTTAACACACTATAAACGTTAAATTTTAAAACTAATAAATCCTGCTTATTTACTATTATCATTTAGTTAAGCAGGATTTTTTATGCTTACAAGATTAAAATTAACAGTTAATCATTTCAATTTTTTGAGAATGAATAATAAATACTGTAATTTTGTACGCTTGATTACTTAAAAACTAACTAATAGCAAAAGCGGTTTTTCAAGCAAAAAACTTAAAACTGCAAACTAAAATCGTAAATCAATATGGCTTGGTTTAAAAGAAAGGAAAAAGGTATACAAACCTCTACAGAACAAAAAAAAGACACTCCTAAAGGCTTATGGTATAAGTCTCCAACTGGTAAAATAGTAGACTCTAAAGAATTAGAGAAAAATTTCTATGTAAGTCCAGAGGATGGATACCACGTAAGAATAGGAAGTAAAGAATATTTTGAAATTTTATTTGATGATAACAAGTTTAAAGAGCTAGATGCTAACCTAACATCTAAAGACCCTTTAAAATTTGAAGACACAAAAAAGTATCCAGACCGTTTAAAAGCTGCTGAAAAGAAAACAAATTTAAAAGACGCTGTACGTTGCGCTGTTGGTAAATCTAAAGGAAAAGATTTAGTAATTGCTTGTATGGATTTTGCTTTTATAGGTGGATCTATGGGTAGTGTTGTTGGAGAAAAAATTGCTCGTGCTGCAGATTATGCATTAAAGAAAAAACTTCCATTTATGATTATATCCAAATCTGGTGGTGCACGTATGATGGAAGCTGCTTTATCATTAATGCAGTTAGCAAAAACATCTGCTAAATTAGGACAACTTGCAGATGCAGGTTTACCTTACATCTCTTTATGTACAGACCCAACAACTGGAGGTACTACTGCTTCTTTTGCGATGTTAGGAGATATAAACATTGCAGAACCAGGTGCTTTAATAGGATTTGCTGGACCACGTGTTGTACGTGATACTACAGGACAAGAGTTACCTGAAGGCTTCCAAACCTCAGAGTTTTTATTAGAGCATGGTTTCTTAGATTTTATTACACATCGTAAAGATTTAAAAAACAAAGTTAATAAGTACATAGACTTAATAACTAATCAGCCTTTAAGAGCTTAATTAGAAAATAATTTTTAACACAAAAAAGTCCTTTAAATCTAGATTTAAAGGACTTTTTTAATTTATTCTGCATCTTTTACTTCTTGATTTAGATGATCTAGGTACAATATCCCATTTAAATGATCTATTTCATGTTGAAAAATTACAGCTGTAAAATCTGATATTGTATCGGTTTTATGCTCTTCTTTCATTGTATCATATTCAATTACAATAGTTTTAGACCTGCTATCTAAGACTTCTGTTCTATTGGGTATTGACAAACAACCTTCACGATAAGTTTGTTTTTCTGTTGAATAATCAATGATTTTCGGATTCAAATAAACTTCAAAAGGTAAATTTTCTTTATCAAATCTTTGCACCCAAATTATATTTTTTAAAATACCTACTTGTGGTGCTGCAATACCAACACCTAAAGACATACTATCTCTAACTGTTGCATACAATCTATTAACAAATCTTTGTAAAACTACATCTGTACTATCTGGTTTCACAAAAGTACTTTGTGTCCTTAAAAGAATAGAGTCTGTTTTATTGGTGATTTTGTATACACGCATAGGTGTATCATCTACATCTTTTAAAATAAGAGCAATCTGCTCCTTATTAAAATTAGACTTCTTTTTTGTTTTACCACTTGAGCAACTGTATAGACAAACTAGAAGTAATAAAAAGGTAACGCTATTTTTCATCTTTAATAATTTAAACAAGTTTCTAAATTAATCATTTGTTTTCAATAAAAATAACTATATTTGCCGCTCGAAAGAAAGGCTTTCGTGTACATAACAATCATTTACAATAATATTAGCATGTATTTATCAAAAGAAAAAAAAGAAGAAATCTTCTCAAAACACGGTAAAGGAGCAAACGATACTGGTTCTGCAGAAGGACAAATTGCGTTATTCACTTACAGAATTAACCACTTAACAGAACACTTAAAAAAGAATCGTAAAGATTTTAACTCAGAGCGTTCTCTTGTAAAAATGGTAGGTAAGCGTCGTGCGCTTTTAGACTATTTAACTAAGAAAGATATCATGAGATATCGTGCAATAGTGAAAGAATTAGGATTAAGAAAATAATTAAAAAGAGGCTTCGCGCCTCTTTTTTTCATTATATAACTCGCTTTCGAACGAGTATAACTATCGGAATTGAAGAAGCTAATTATAGTTTTTCATTGGTCACACAACAACTACACAACAACACAACGACCATTGTTTAATTAGAATTAAAAAATTTATGATTCCAAAAACTTACAAAGAGGTCATTGACCTTGGGGACGGTAGAGAAATATCTATCGAAACCGGAAAACTTGCAAAACAGGCTCATGGTTCTGTTGTTGTGCAATCAGGAAAATGTATGTTACTATGTACAGTTGTTTCCAACTATAAAGCTGCAGACGTAGACTTCTTACCATTAACAGTAGATTACCGTGAGAAATTTGCTGCTGCTGGTCGTTATCCTGGTGGTTTCTTTAAGAGAGAAGCAAGACCAAGCGACGGAGAAGTTTTAACTATGCGTCTTGTAGACCGTGTTTTACGTCCATTATTCCCAAAAGATTACCACAGCGAAACTCAGGTAATGATTCAATTAATGTCTCATGATCCAGAAGTTATGCCGGATGCTATGGCTGGTTTAGCTGCATCTGCTGCTATACAATTGTCAGACATTCCTTTTGAAACTCCAATCTCAGAAGTAAGAGTTGGACGTATTAATGGAGAATTTATCATTAACCCAACATTATCGCAATTAGCAGAATCTGATATCGACATGATGATTGGAGCATCTGCAGACTCAGTAATGATGGTTGAAGGTGAAATGGATGAGATTTCTGAAGAAGAAATGACAGAAGCTATCAAAGCTGCTCATGAAGCTATCAAAGTGCAATGTGAAGCGCAAGTAAAATTAGCTGAAGCTTTTGGTAAAAAAGAAACTAGAGAATACGAACCAGAAAGAGCAGATGAAGATTTAGCTAAAAAGATCCACGATATGGCATACGACAAAGTATATGCTGTAGCAAAAGCAGGATCTTCTAAGCACGAACGTGGTGCGGCATTTGCTGAAATTAAAGAAGAAATAATAGCATCTTTCTCTGAAGAAGAAGTTGAAGATTTTGGTGATTTAATTTCAAAATATTACAGTAAAGCAGAAAAAGCTGCTGTACGTGACTTAACTTTAAACGAAGGATTACGTTTAGATGGTCGTAAAACAACCGAGATTAGACCAATTTGGTGTGAGGTAGATTATTTACCATCAACACACGGTTCTTCTATCTTTACACGTGGAGAAACTCAAGCATTAGCAACCGTTACTTTAGGTACAAGTAGAGAAGCTAATCAAATAGACATGCCATCTTTTGAAGGTGAAGAGCGTTTCTATTTACACTATAACTTCCCTCCATTTTCAACAGGTGAAGCAAGACCAATTAGAGGTACTTCTAGACGTGAAGTTGGACATGGTAACTTAGCGCAACGTGCTTTAAAAGGTATGGTACCAGAAGATTGTCCTTATACAGTACGTGTAGTATCAGAAGTGTTAGAATCTAACGGTTCTTCTTCTATGGCAACAGTTTGTGCTGGTACTATGGCGCTTATGGATGCTGGTGTACAATTAAAAAAGCCTGTTTCTGGTATTGCAATGGGATTAATCACCGATACAGAATCTGGTAAATACGCTGTATTATCTGATATATTAGGTGATGAAGATCACTTAGGAGATATGGACTTTAAAGTAACTGGTACCGAAGATGGTATTACAGCTTGCCAAATGGATATTAAAGTAAAAGGATTATCATATGAGATTTTAGTAAATGCACTAAAACAAGCTCGTGAGGGTCGTTTACATATCTTAAGCAAATTAACAGATACTATTTCTGAACCAAATGCAGACGTTAAAGATCACGCACCAAAAATGGTAACAAGACGTATTCCTAACGAGTTTATCGGAGCACTTATTGGTCCTGGCGGAAAGAATATTCAAGAATTACAAAAAGAAACAGAAACAACCATCGTTATCAATGAAGATCCTGTTACTGAAGAAGGGATTGTTGAAATCTTAGGTGTTGGTTCACAAGGTATAGATGCCGTTTTAGCTCGTATTGACGCCATGTTATTCAAACCAGAAGTTGGTAGTATTTACGAAGTTAAAGTAATTAAAATGTTAGATTTTGGAGCTGTAGTAGAATATACTGAAGCACCAGGAAACGAAGTTCTATTACACGTAAGCGAATTAGCTTGGGAACGCACAGAAAACGTATCTGATGTTGTAAACATGGGAGATGTTTTTGATGTAAAATACTTTGGAGTAGACCCAAGAACTAAAAAAGATAAAGTGTCTAGAAAAGCACTTTTACCAAAACCTGAAGGTTGGCAAGACAGACCAAAACGTGATAATAATAAAGGTGGAAATCGTGATCGTAATAACAAACGAGATGACAGAAAACCTAGAAATGATAAAAGAGATTAATTCTTTTAATTAATAATTTTAGAAAAAGCCTATCTAACCGATAGGCTTTTTTTTGGCATAAACCATATTTTTAACTGACAAAACCTCACTTTTCCGACAGTCTGTCAGTTTTTATTTTTGTTGATTTTTCAAAATACACTAAGGATTTTATTCAATAATTGAGAAACCTTCAAACTTTATAAAGATAATTTTCATATATAACAATTCTCAAAATTAATTCCTTTTTTCGGGTGTTCCGTACAATCCTTGTGCAATAAAGAGTGTATAATATTTAAAACCAACACTTTAAAAAAACATGAAAGTATTAGTTATTGGAGCAGGAAATATGGGATTAACATACTCTGAAGGTATGGCAAGTTCGCCACTTTTAGGTAAGCATAATCTTAAGATATATGATACTGATCCAAAAAAAATCGAAACTTTAAGTAAAGAGCCTCATTTTGATGTGTATGATAATTTAGACGACTGTCTACCAAAAGCAGATATCGTTTTTGTAGCTGTAAAGCCATATCATAGTGAAGACTTATTTAAAGAAATGAAGTCGAAAATGAACAGCCAACAAATTGTTGTGTCGTTGATGGCTGGTGTAACTATAGACACTATTAAGGAACAATTAGACGCTAAAAAAGTAGTAAGAGCAATGCCCAACTTACCCGCAAAAGTTGGTAAAGGAGTAACTTCTTACACAGAATCTGAAGCTGTTTCTAAAATTGAGTTAATCATGGTTAGAAACCTTTTAGATACTACAGGTACTTCTATACATGTTAATACCGAAAAATTTATCGATGCTTCTACTGGTATTTCTGGTAGTGGACCAGCATATGTATTTTATTTTATGCAGTCTATGTTAGAAGCCGCATTAAAAATGGGCTTCTCTGATTACGATTCTAAAGTATTAGTAAGTAATACTTTTGAAGGCGCTATAGAACTTTTTAATCAATCTGATTTATCACCAAAATCTTGGATAAACAGAGTTGCTTCAAAAGGAGGAACAACACAAGCCGCTATAGATAGCATGGAAGATAATAATGTAAAACAGTTAATACAAGATGCTGCATATGCTGCTTTTGATAGAGCTGTAGAATTAGGAAAAGACAAATAAAATGGAAGACGATATTAAAAAGATTGTAGTTAAAGTAGGTACCAACGTACTTACCAATAAAGACAACAGAATTTTAGGTCCAGTATTAAGAGAATTGGTGCGTCAAATCTCTGTTTTAAATGAAAGAGATATAGATGTAGTTTTAGTATCATCAGGATCAGCAATTGCTGGTAAAGAGGTATTAGGAGAAATTAAAGCAACGGATAAATCTACACGACGTCAAATTTATTCTTCAGTTGGACAACCACGATTAATGCGTCATTACTATAGCATTTTTCATGATTATGGTATGCGTTGCGCTCAGGTTTTAGCAACCAAAAGAGATTTTGACGCTGGTAAACACCGCGAAAATATGATTAATTGTTATCAAGGCTTATTAGCCGAAGGTGTTACACCAATTGCTAATGAGGATGATGCTGTTTCACTAAGCATGTCTATGTTTTCAGATAATGATGAATTAGCAAGTTTAGTTGCAGAATTGATTGATGCTGATAGATTAATTATTTTATCAGATACCGATGGATTATATACTGGTCATCCAGATGATGAAGGTTCAGAAAAAATTACTGAAGTCACTGTCGATCAAAATGTAGAAAAATACGTAAAAGCTTCTGGTAAAAAAGAAGGTGAAGGTCGTGGTGGCATGGCTTCAAAATTAAAAATAGCCAAAGGAACCGCAAAAAAAGACATTCCTACATACATCGCCAATGGTAAAAGAGAAAATGTAATTGTAGATATAGTAGACGATAAAGAAATAGGAACAAAGTTTATTCACTAAAAAAATTGAAAATGAAATTATTAGATAAAAACATAAAAAATAAAGTTCTAGACTCAATGATTAATATTATTGATAAAGAACGACATCAAATTATAGCCGAAAATAAAAAAGATTTAGACGCTTTTGATAAAGAAGACCAAGCATTATATGACCGTTTAGTAGTTGATAATGCAAAGGTTGACGGAATGATAAAAGCTATAAAAGAAGTTAGAGATCAAGAAGATCCGGTTGGACAAACAATCTCTGATTTAACTTTAGATAGTGGACTAAAAGTCACCAACAAAACAGCGCCATTTGGTACTATTCTTATCATTTATGAGTCTAGACCAGATGTAACTATTGAAGCTGCAGTTTTAGCCTTTAAAGCCAACAATAAAATCTTATTAAAAGGTGGTAAAGAAGCTGTTAATAGTAATATTATTTTAGAAAAATGCTGGCACCAAGCTTTAGAAGAAAACGGATTATCAAAAGATTGGATTAAGCTTTTACATTTAAAAAGAGAAGAAACACAAGACTTCTTAAAAAATCCACCAGAAAAAATAGATCTAATCGTACCACGTGGTGGAGAACGCTTAATTAAATTTGTTAAAGACAATGCAACTTGCGCTGTGTTAATTAGCGGAAGAGGTAACAACTTTTTATACGTCGCAGAAGACGCAGATTGGTTAAAAGCAGTAAAAGTAATTGTTAATGCTAAAACCGATAAAATTTCAGGATGTAACGCACTTGATAAAGTATTAATTGACAAAAATATTCCTGAATACGAAAAGAAAGTACACGAACTAGAAATCATGTTGCACAAACTAGGCGTAGATATTTTAGTTGATAAAAATGTAAGTGAAATTCTTCCAAATGAAACCCAAGTAAAAGATAACAACGTATGGTTTGAAGAGTTTTTAGCAATGAAAATTATGCTAGCCGAAGTTAATAATGAAGACAGCGCTATCGAAATGATAAATACATATTCTGGTGGTCACTCGGCAGCAATTATAACAGAAGATAAAGAATTAGCCGAAAAATTTATGCAGCAAGTAGATAGTGCAGCCGTATACCATAATGCCTCTACCCGATTTACAGATGGCGGACAAATGGGTGTTGGTGCAGAACTTGCTATTAGTACAGATAAGCTACACCATCGTGGTCCATTAGGGTTAAAGCAATTAGTTACAAATAAGTACTATGTATTTGGTGATGGACATGTAAGAATTTAATTGAACATATTTTGATTAGACTCTTAATCATTATTATTAACAAGAATCAAAAAACAATTAAAAAGCCGTTTCTTTATTCTAAGAGACGGTTTTTTGGATTTTAGACGCAACCTTTTCATAGTTTAGAAGACTATAGGAAAAACAACATTTATGAAAACTAATATAACTTTACTCATTTCAGTCTTAATGATTCTATTATCATGTTCTACAGATTTAGATGACAATTTAAATTTAAAACCTAATATAAACACTGTTGATGTCATTAGAAGTGACTCTGATTTATTTGATAATTTATTAGAAATCACAAATAATGAAGATAGACCTGATAAAAGTATAGCGTGTATTGATTTTATATATCCTCTTACCATTTTCATTTTCGACAATAACGATGAGTATGTATCTACAAACTTAGTAAATAGTGATACTGAATTTAGTAATTTACTAAATAATTTAGATCTTGAATATTCAGTTAGTATAAGTTTTCCTATCACAAGTAATTTATCATCTGGAGAAACCTTCATTATAAACACAAAAGAAGAATTAAAAATTGCTATTGACAATTGTTTAGAGGAAGAGTTAATACTAGAGTGTACAGGTGTAATTCAAAATTGTGTTTTAAAAGTGGGATATAGTTACAATTATGACAATACTTATTTAGGCGGTATTTTTGAAGAATCAAATGGAATTACGACACTATTAATTGACGACAATTCACACAATGGTTCTTGGTCAGTTTTTTATATTGAAAATGAATTGCATATTAATATAAGCTTAAATGATGGTAATTCAGAAGTAACTGAGTTTTTTAACTATGATTGGAAAGTGGAATTCTTAGATGAAAACTCATTATTACTTACAAATGATGAAAGAGAATTAGTCTTAAACCAAAGATGTGATGATGATTTTACCGATTGTGGTAACTTTATTTTTGAAGAATGTGAAACAGAAATTGATAGCGGTATTTCAGAGTTTATTTTAGATGATTATTCTACTTGTATTTTTGAAACCTTAGAGCTTGACGATGAATTTCAAATTTTCTATTTTGAAACAGAAGAAGATGCAACAAATTTAGAAAACCCAATTACATCTAATGAACCTTTTAATAACACCGAAAATGAACAAACTATTTATGTCAAAATTATAGATGCTGATAATGATATGGAATATAATATTTTAATTACATTATCTTCCATAAGTTGTTAAAACATTAATCATAAAAATTTGACACTAAAACAGCTCATAAAAGCCTGTAAAAAAAACAATATACAAGCACAAAGAGATTTGTATTTGAAATATAAAGACGACTTATATGTACTATGTCTAAAGTACTGTAAGAATGTAGATGAAGCTCAAGATAATCTTCAGGATTCATTTATTGAAATTTTTAAAAACATCGACAAATACAATTATGATGGGTCTTTTGAAGGTTGGATGAAACGTATTACAATTAATAAAGCAATTGACAAATACAAAAGTGAGAGTTTTATAAATATTATAATCAATGATGATATTTTAGAGGACACATCTATTGACTCTAACGAGTTTCAATTACCATTACATATCCTTTTAGATTTGATTCAAAATTTACCTGATAGATATAGACTTGTATTTAATCTTTTTGAATTAGATAATTATTCTCATAAAGAAATTTCAAATTTACTATCTATATCTGAAGGTACTTCAAAATCTAATTTACACAGAGCAAAATTAATTTTGAAAGAAAAAATAAATGAGATTAATACGTCTCAAAATACATTAAAAAATCATGGATACTAGAAAAGATATAGGACAAGCATTTAAAGAACGTCTTTCTGAGTTTAAAGATTCTCCTAAAAATTTAGTTTGGGAAAATATTGAAACCGAGCTCAAAAAGGATAAAAATGATTCCAAAATTTTTCCTTTATGGTTTAACTACTCAAAAATTGGCATTTTACTTTTGTTGTTATTCTTTATAAATAAAGAATCCTTAATTAATTCAAGCGATGATGAAAAACAGTCATTTAATAAGCATAAAAATGATACTCTAATTAAAAATAGTGTAACTAAAAATAAAGAGTCTTACAATAATTATCAATTAAAATATGATTCAAAAAACAATGAAGATAATACAATAAACAAAGAAGAAAGTTATTCATTAAACTCTAAAAAAGACCAAACAAATAACAAACCTGTAAATACTATTAAAGCAAACAAAACATCCAAAAGAAACAGCAATACTTGGTCAAAAAACTCTAAAAAACACAGTAAAAATAGCATTACAAATTCAGAAGAAAATAGTAATAAAATTGAAAAAACCTCTAAAACAGATTCGAAACAAATTTCAGGTATAAATTCTGAAATAAATGATTCTATTCAAACTAATACTCTAGAAGAAAAAGTCTTAACACAAAACTTGCTTAAAGATAAAAACGAAGAAAAAACAAATGACTCTATTTTAAAAACCAAAGAGAAACGATGGAGCATATACCCTAACATTTCACTTATTCTTTATGGAGGATTCAACTCATCTTTAAGCAAACAAACATCAATTAACTATGGAATGTATTTAAATTTCATAGCTACAAAAAAAGCATCTATTAGACTTGGTGTAAACAAGCTTGATTTAAGCTACACCTTTAAAAAATCTAATAATGAAATTATCATCCAAAATGTAGAATATATAGAATTACCTTTAGAGATTAAATATACTTTAACAAATGCCAAAATAAAGACCTATGCCATCGGTGGTTTTAGCTACTTGATTTTAGATGAAAGCTCTAGGTCTACTCAAAACACATTTAACTCTTATAATCATCATCTAGAATCAACATTTTCATTAAATGCAGGAATAGGATTTCAAACTAAAATTATAAAAAACCTCTATTTTAATTTAGAACCTATGTTTAAATATCTCTTTACTCCCAAAAATAACTTACCAGAATTCAAGCCTTACACCATTTCAATTATAAGTGGTTTAGAATATCATTTTTAATACTATTTTACATTGCTATAATAAATATAAATTTCAAAAAACTAAAATTAATAAAATCAAAACAGCTCATTTATTAAAACACTTAACGTCTTAAAATCATATTGTTTCAAGCTTTAAAACTAATAATAATCATTACAAATTAAGCGATGAGATATCGGAATAAATTATCCTTAATGATAAAAAATTAATTATTTTTTTTATTTTTTTTGTAACAAAAAGTAATTGTCTTACGTATAACTATTGATAGCAAATTATTCACATTAAATAAATCACTCTATTTTTAGATGAGACAACTTAAAATTACGAAGCAGGTTACTAACAGAGAAACTGCTTCTTTAGACAAGTATCTTCAAGAAATTGGTAAGGTAGACCTTATTACAGCAGATGAAGAGGTAGAGTTAGCACAACGTATTAAAGCAGGAGACCAAGTAGCATTAGAAAAATTAACTAAAGCTAACTTACGTTTTGTTGTATCGGTTGCTAAACAATACCAAAACCAAGGTTTAACATTACCAGATTTAATAAACGAAGGTAACTTAGGTCTTATCAAAGCTGCGCAACGTTTTGACGAAACTCGTGGTTTTAAATTTATCTCTTACGCCGTTTGGTGGATTAGACAATCTATCTTACAAGCGTTAGCAGAGCAATCTAGAATTGTACGTTTACCATTAAACAAAATTGGTTCTATTAACAAGATTAATAAAACCTTTGCATTTTTAGAGCAAGCTCACGAGCGTCCACCAAGCGCAGAAGAAATTGCAAAAGAGTTAGACATGACTATTAACGATGTTAAAGAGTCTATGAAAAACTCTGGTCGTCACGTAAGTATGGATGCACCTTTAGTAGAAGGTGAAGATTCTAACTTATATGACGTATTAAACTCTGGTGAATCACCAAACCCAGATAGAGAATTATTACACGAATCTTTACGTACAGAAATTGAACGTGCTTTAGAAACGTTAACACCACGTGAAGCAGATGTAATAAGACTTTACTTTGGTTTAGGCAACCAACATCCAATGACATTAGAAGAAATTGGAGAAACTTTTGACCTTACCAGAGAACGTGTAAGACAAATTAAAGAAAAAGCTATACGTAGATTAAAACATACGTCTAGAAGTAAAATATTAAAAACTTACTTAGGATAATAAGTACGTTTTTTACCCCAACAAACAGTTAATCATAACTGTTCGTTTTTTGATTGATGAAAGAACCCGAAGCTGATTACTTCGGGTTCATTTTTTATACCTATTTTTGCCAAAACAACAACACAATAAAATAAAAAAATGTCTTCAAAACTAATTGCGCCATCATTGCTAGCAGCAGATTTTGGCAACTTACAACGTGATATAGAAATGGTTAATTCTAGTGATGCCGATTGGTTTCATATAGATATAATGGATGGTGTTTTTGTACCAAACATTTCTTACGGAATGCCTGTTTTAAAAACTATATCTAAACACGCCACAAAAACTATAGATGTACATTTAATGATTGTAGATCCTGATAGATATATAAAAACCTTTGCCGATTTAGGTAGCGATATCTTAACCGTTCACTACGAAGCTTGTACACATTTACACAGAACCATTCAAGCTATTAAAGCAGAAGGAATGAAAGCTGGTGTTGCTCTAAACCCGCATACCAACATAAATGTGTTAGAAGATATTATTAACGATATTGATTTAGTATTAATCATGAGTGTTAATCCTGGTTTTGGCGGACAAAGTTTTATAGAAAACACATACAACAAAGTAAAGCAACTAAAACAGCTTATAAACGATAAAAAAGCCAACGTCATTATTGAAATTGATGGAGGCGTAACTAATAAAAATGCAAAACAGTTAGTAGATGCTGGTGCAGATGCACTAGTAGCTGGTAGCTATGTATTTAAAAGTGATAATCAAATAGAAACAATTAAAGATTTAAAAGCTTTAGCTAACTCATAAAAACAGATAAAGGCTACCAAAAGGTAGCCTTTATCCTTTATTAACCCTCAAACAAATTTTAGTACTGATCAATTAGATATTTAATCAAATCAGTAGTGGTTACTATACCAACTAAAATTTCGTTATCTACTACTGGTAAGGCATGAAACTCTTTTTCTGCTAAAATTTCTGCAACCTCTTTAATGGTTGTATCACTAGAAACTGTAATCAATTTCTTAGCCATTACCTGTTCTATTGTAAACATATTATACACAACAGTATCTACTTCATCTGCAAAATCGTCTATTGCATCTGCAAAACTAATTCGTAATAAATCGGTATAACTAAGCATACCTATAACTTCTTTTCCTGATACTACCGGAATATGTCTAATATGGTGTTTTTTAAATAAGCCTTCTGCTTTTTCTAAATCATCGCTAGTTCTTAAAGCAATGACTTTTTTTGTCATTATATCTGAAACTGGAGTACGTTTTTTCATCTTTTAAGGGTTTTAAATTCTTTAATAAATTTAGAATTTTAAATCCTTAAAAATTATGACAAAAGTCAGCTAACTAATAATTTGCAAAATTGAAATTAAGCATTCGCTTTACAAGCGTGTACAACTCCGGAAATTGGCTTTTAAATTCATCTGGAGTTTCAATAAACGTTTCAATAATTACTGATAAAAACTCAAATTGATTAGTATAAGCATAGTCTCTAAAATATTTAGATGCTACCAAACGACTTTTGTAGTCTGGATGTGTTTCTAAAAAATGAGCAATATCTGAAAACCCATTAATAAAAATTGCAGCTTTTAATCCTTTTTGATTCAAACAATCTAAATGTATTGCATGCACAAACTCATGTATAGCCACATTAAAATTATCATTATCTATAGAATAGCCATGTAAAACATCTTCCCAAGATAATACAATAGCTTTATATGATGGATTAAATTCACCTTTATGCATGTTTTCGTTAAGCTTAGAATAAAATGCTTTAGGATATAACAAAACCTTATCCAGAAGTTTAATCCTATAGTTTCTAAATCCAAAATTAAGCAGTGTTGAAGTTGCTGCAATAATCACCTTCATTTGTTCTGTAACTTGCAGCTCTTGCTTTCCTATAAAAGTGGTTTCTTTTAAAAATGTAGCTACGCGATGCTCAAAATAAACTTGGTGTTTTGGTGATAGTTTTCTAAAAAAAGAATACTCGTTTTTTAAAATTGAAAGTTGTAATGGCGTTAACTTCTTTAATCTAAAATAAACATGATTAAACAACGGTTTTTTATAACGAGAAGCATAAAAAAACTGAAACGCTCTAACTACTTTATAAATCACAAAAATTGCAATTAAAACAACACCAATTGGTATGATGTATTCATAAATTAGTTGTCTTTCTAACTCTTCTTGTTGTTTAGTTTGTAGTAATAAGTACAACGACATTAATTAAATAGCGATTTTTTTAAATGAATTTGTGACTGCGACAGGAGTAATTACATTCGTCCTAACAACACTCCGTGTTGAACATCATAAAAAGCATCTTATTTTAACAGAAAAACAAAAGTAAACTTTGTTTTTCTTCATAAAAAAATCTGCACTTTTTTCTGATGTATTCGTGACTGCGACAGGAGTCGAACCTACAACCGCTGGAGCCGAAATCCAGTGCTCTATCCAATTGAGCTACGCAGCCTTTTTAGTTATGCTAATTTAGCTTTAACTATATTAGAAATGGTTTTACCATCTGCTCTACCAGCCAATTCTTTACTTGCCATACCCATAACTTTACCCATATCTTTCATGCCTTCAGCACCAGTTTTTGCAATAATATCTTCTACAACTTTAGCTATGTCTTCTTCACTCATTGCTTCTGGTAAAAATTGCTCGATAACCTTAGCTTCTGCTAATTCTGGTTCTGCTAAATCATCTCTTCCTTGATCTATGTAAACAGCTGCACTATCTTTACGTTGCTTAACTTGTTTTTGTAATAATTTAAGCTCTTGTTCTTCTGTTAATTCTTCTTTAGCACCACTTTCTGTTTGTGCTAAAAGAATAGCTGATTTTACTGCTCTCAAAGCCGTTAATGCCGTTTGATCTTTACTTTTCATTGCCTCTTTTAAGGCTGTCATTACTTTTGCTGATAAGCTCATTTTATTTTGTTTTTTAAGAGTACGAAGATACTAAAAAGTGACTATTAATACTGAAAAACAAAACCCGAAAAGCTTGAGGGAACTTTTCGGGTTGTAGTTTTAATTAATGGACTAATTAAAAATCTTAATCTACATTATCATGTAAAAATGAATTGTTATTTCTTAATTGAATATCATCATTTTCATCTACACCTAATGTAGTTCTTGAAATATTTGTATCTGAAGAGTGTTGTCTATCATCCAACTCTAAACCTTGACGCTTGTACGCTGGTACTTTTTCGATATCATCAATTTTAGAATTATTAAATTTATAGTTGAAGTTTTTCATCTTCTGTCTACGCTCTTCTGCTCTACTTTTTAATAGTTCAGAAATTGGCGTATTCATTGGGTCTACTTCTCCTTCTACTTCTTCAGGTTTAGCTTCGGTTTCAACAGTTTTCTTTTCAAAAACTATCTCTTCTTCCTGCTTTACTTCGGTTTCAGGATTCATTGCAGATTCCATCACTTCGTAATCGTCTAAAGCGTAACGTTTTTCGCCTGTTTCAGAGTTTTCTGTCACAGGTATAACTTCAACAAAATCATTTACTTCTAAATCTGTTACACTATCAGACAAGTCCATTACTATCGGTCCTTCGTCTTCTTCTGTAACTGGTGCTGCTGTTGGCTCTTTTTCAGAAATTGGCATATCAAAACTTAGCATAATTTGTTGTTTATCTTGCTCTTCTTCTATTGGCGCTGGCGCTTCTTCTTTTGCTGTTGATGTGATATTAAATTCTTGATTTTCATCTAAATTAACATCTACTTCGTAATAAGTTACGTTTAAGTTTTTGATAAACTCACTTGTCGGAATCATATCACGCTCATCTACCGATTGCTTTTTGATTTGATCCATTTCAAAAGAAGATAAAGTTTCATTGGTAACTTCTTCCTCTTCTTCAATCTCTAAAGTGTGTTTTACAATTGGTGTTTCTTTCTTCTCTTCTAACTCAATATTTGGTAAGATTATAGCAGGGTTTACTTGGTCACCGCTTAAATCTTGTTCCATATTTTGATCGTCTTCTAATGCATGAATTACTTTTTTAGCTTCAGTATTAGAAATTTCGTTTTGTTGCTCTACATCAAAACCTGTTGCAATTACAGTAACCGCAATAGATTCTTCTAAGCTTTCATCTTCACCAACACCCATAATGATGTTAGCGCCATGACCTGCTTCATTTTGAATGTGATCGTTGATTTCTCCAATCTCGTCAATAGTAATTTCTTGAGCTCCAGAAACGATAAGCAACAATACGTTTTTGGCTCCAGTAATCTTATTATCATTAAGTAATGGCGAATCTAATGCTTTTGAAATTGCCTCATGCGCACGGTTTTGCCCAGACGCAGCTGCAGATCCCATAATAGCGGTACCACTATTGCTTAACACGGTTTTTGCATCACGCAAGTCAATGTTTTGTGTATAGTGATGTGTTATAACCTCTGCAATACCACGTGCTGCAGTTGCTAAAACCTCGTCTGCTTTAGAAAAACCTGCTTTAAAGCCTAAATTACCGTAGACTTCGCGAAGCTTGTTGTTATTAATTACTACTAACGAGTCTACTTCTGAACGTAATTTTTCTATACCTATTTGAGCTTGCTCATTACGCATTTTTCCTTCAAACTGAAATGGCATGGTTACAATTCCAACGGTTAAAATATCTAAATCTTTAGCCATTTTTGCAATGATTGGTGCTGCTCCTGTACCGGTTCCTCCACCCATTCCTGCAGTGATAAATACCATTTTTGTATTGGTATCTAACATCATTTGGATGTCTTCAAAACTTTCTACAGCTGCTTGCTCACCAACGTTTGGATTTGCTCCTGCACCTAATCCTTCGGTTAGATTAACACCTAACTGAATTTTGTTTGGTACACCACTGTTTTGTAGTGCTTGCGCATCCGTATTACAAATGACAAAATCTACACCTTTAATACCTTGTTGAAACATGTGATTGATGGCATTACTACCACCGCCACCAACACCAATTACTTTAATGACGTTAGATTGGTTTTTTGGCAAATCAAATGCTATGCTTTCGAATTCGTTGTTGCTCATAAATTCTATTTTTACTGGATCAATTCTTATTTAATAGCGATTCTATACTTTCGCTGTATATTCTTTTTATTATTCTGCGTTATCTAAAAAGTCTTTTACTTTTTCAGTTAACTTATCTAAAAACGACTTGCGTTGTTTTTTTGGTACTTCTACTTGTTCTTCCTCTGGCTTTTCTTCGTTTTCTTCTATTACTGCTTGAATTTCTTCTTCAATAATAGCTTCTGCTTTTTTACGGTCTTGACGTTTTAATCCGTCCATAACTAAACCTACTGCTGTTGCAAATAATGGGCTCGTTATAACATCATCACTATCGCCAGCCAAATGCTCGTTAGGATAACCTATTCTGGTATCCATTCCTGTGATATATTCTACCAACTGCTTTAAGTGTTTTAATTGGCTACCACCACCAGTTAAAACAATACCTGCTATTAGTTTCTTTTTTTGTTCTTCGTGACCGTAATTTTTTATTTCGACATATACTTGCTCAATGATTTCTACTACTCGAGCATGAATAATTTTCGATAAATTTTTAAGGGTAATTTCTTTTGGGTCTCGACCTCTTAAGCCTGGTATTGAAACAATTTCGTTATCCTTATTTTCTCCTGGCCAAGCACTACCAAATTTTATTTTCAGCAATTCGGCTTGCTTTTCTATGATAGAGCAACCTTCTTTTATATCTTCTGTAATTACGTTACCTCCAAAAGGTATAACTGCTGTGTGACGGATTATTCCATCTCTAAATATTGCTAAATCTGTTGTTCCTCCTCCTATATCGATTAATGCTACTCCTGCTTCTTTTTCTTCTTGACTTAACACTGCATTAGCACTTGCTAACGGTTCTAAAGTGATGCCTTCTAAATTTAAATCTGCACTTTGTACACAACGACCAATGTTTCTTATAGAAGATACTTGACCTACTACTACATGAAAGTTAGCTTCTAATCTACCTCCATACATACCTATTGGTTCTTTGATTTCGGCTTGACCGTCAACTTTATATTCTTGAGGTAATACATGGATTATTTCTTCTCCTGGAAGCATTACCAACTTATGTACTTGGTTTATTAATCGTTCTATATCATCTTCATCTATAACAGTCTCACTATTTGGACGTGTTATATAATCGCTATGTTGTAAACTTCTAATATGCTGTCCCGCTATACCTACAGTTACTCCTTCTATTTTTGTAGCTGCTGCAGCTTCTGCTTCTTGTATTGCTATTTGTATAGATTGTATGGTTTGCGTAATATTATTGACAACACCACGATGCACACCCAAGCTTTTGGATTTACCTATACCCAAAATTTCTACTTTGCCATATTCGTTTTTACGACCAATCATGGCTACTATTTTAGTAGTCCCTATATCTAACCCTACTGCAATGTTTTGCTCCATAACTTATGCTTTTGTACAAACAACTTGGTTGCCAAATTGCAAGTTTACTTTACTGTATTTATCTAAAACTTTATCTTTTGTAGCTTTTATGTAAAAGGCTTTTAGATTACTTATCTTTTTTTCTAATTGTTTTATCTGCCCCAAATGCACTACAAATTTGGTTTGTCTTAATTTTAAGTCTATGCTGTTATTTTTATTTTGATGAATTTCTATCACGTTTTGTTTTAAAAATTCATCCTTTAATACGTAATCTGCTACTTTATAAACAATATCTAGATTACTTTTTTTTACAAAACCTGTTACAAAAGGAACACGTTCTGTATAATTTTTTGAAAGCGGCATAACACCACCATTACTATCTATATAATAACTATTATTACCTAAAACTCTAGCTATAGGTGTTTTTTGTTTAACCTTTGCTGTTAACTTACCTTCTACATTTACGTAAACTTCTGCAAACTCGATAATTGGGTTTTTATTTAGCGTCGACTCTAAACCATTCAAATCTAAAGTTTCTTTAGGCACATTTGTAATACCTTGTTGATTTTGTATTAACAATTTACTAACAGCTTCTTGGGTGATAAACAGGTTTTTATTGCCTATAAATTGAATATTAGGTTGAGATACTAAACGTTTTGAATTTCTTGCTGAAGAAAACGCATACAAAAACACTACTAAAATTAGCAGAACTATCATTTTTATGTAATTCCAATTAATTTTCATTTCCCAAAAGTGCTTCTTTTATTTTTAAAACTTGAGCTCCTATATCTCCTGCGCCAATAGTTAAAATTACATCGGCGTTACTTTGCTTTATTTGTGATATTAGATCTTCTTTATTAACTAATTTTTTATTACTATTTTCTATCAAACTTAACAGCCAACTTGAGGTTACACCTTCTATTGGCAACTCTCTTGCTGGATATATATCTAACAATATAATTTGATCAAACTGTGACAAGCTTTTAGCAAATTCTGTTGCAAAATCTTGTGTTCTAGAAAACAAATGTGGCTGAAATACTGCCAACACTTTCTTTTCTGGATACATCTCTCTTACCGCTTGGTGTACAGCATTTATCTCTTCTGGATGGTGTGCATAATCATCTATAAACACTATTTTATCGGTTTTAATATGATAACTAAACCTACGCTTTACACCTTTGTAAGATGCTAATGCTTTGGCGAGCTGTTTGGTAGGGAGACCATATTCTACAGACATCGCCAGAGCAACTAAAGCGTTTGACAAATTATGTCTACCGGGTAGGTTAAATTCTATATTTTTAAGCGTTGTATTTGGCGTTTTCACATCGAATACATACGTGCCGTTTTCTATTTTTATATGTTGAATGGAATAATCTGCGTCATCTTCAATTCCATAAGTTATTCCTTGAATTGGCAAACCATTTTTAACAAATAGCTTTCCGTTAGGTTTTAGTTTTTTAGTGAAATCTTTAAACGATTCTACCAATTGCGAAGCATCTCCATAAATATCTAAATGATCTGCATCCATTGAAGTGATTGCAGCCATATCTGGACTTAAGGTTAAAAACGAACGATCAAACTCGTCTGCTTCTACTACCGAAACTTCACTTCCGTTTAGGATTAAATTAGAATTATAATTCTCACTAATTCCACCTAAAAATGCCGTTAATTCAACATCACAAGATTTTAATAAATGACCTAAAATACTTGTTGTTGTGGTTTTACCGTGCGTACCTGCAACTGCTAAACAAAACGTGTTTACTGTTATGATCCCTAAAATTTCTGAACGTTTTAAAATTTTAAATCCGTTAGATTTAAAATAGTTAAGCTGTTTGTGGTCTTTAGGAATTGCTGGTGTGTAAACAACTAAAGTGTTTTCTTTATTTAAATATGAATTTTCAACAGATGCCATTTTATCTTTAAAATGAACTGAAATACCCAACGCTTCTAAGCTATCAGTAATTTCGGTTTGGGTTTTATCGTATCCTGCAACATTTTTATTTTGAGACTTAAAAAAACGCGCAATTGCTGACATACCAATACCTCCGATACCAATAAAATAGATGTTATGTATGTGATTTAAATTCATTATTTATTTAAAAGTTTTTCAACTTCGTCTACTATATCTTTTGTTGCGTTTGTTAACGCTAGTTTTTTAATATTTTCACTAAACTGCTCTTGCTTTTCTGGGTTAGCAACTAGCTGACCGAATTTGTTTTTAAAATCTACTTTAAGATCTTCTTGAGCAATCATCATCGCAGCATTTTTGCTAACTATTGCATCTGCATTTTTAGTTTGATGGTCTTCTGCCACATATGGTGATGGTACAAAAACAACTGGTTTACCTACAATACACAATTCACTTACCGAACCAGCACCAGCGCGAGAGATTATAAAGTCTGCTGCTGCATAAGCATAATCCATATTATTAATAAACTGATGTACTTGAACATGTTTAGTATGACCATACAATTTGTATGTTTGATAGTACAGCTTACCACATTGCCAAATAATTTGCAGGTTTAAGGTTTGTAGATAATCTAGCTCACGCTCTATAAGCTCGTTTATCGCTTTAGCACCTAAACTTCCACCTAAAACCAACAATGTTTTTTTACCTTCAACTAAATCAAAATGCTTAATTGCCTCTTCTCTTTTTGAAGTTATATCTAATAAGTCTTGTCTTACTGGATTACCTGTTTTAATAATTTTTTCGGCAGGAAAAAAGCGTTCTAAATTATCGTAAGCCACACAAATTTTATCTACTTTTTTTGACAATAATTTGTTAGTTATTCCTGGATATGAATTTTGTTCTTGTATTAAACACGGTATTCCTTTTGAAGCTGCAACTTGTAATAATGGTCCGCTAGCAAAACCACCTGTACCAATTGCTACATCTGGTTTAAACTGTTTTACAATTTTTCTAGCATTCCATAAACTACTGATTAACTTAAAAGGAAATGACAGATTTTTAAGTGTTAATTTTCTTTGTATACCTGAAATCCAAAGTCCTTTTATATCGTAACCCGCTTGTGGCACTTTCTCCATTTCCATGCGGTCTTTTGCGCCTACAAATAAAAACTGTGCATTTGGGTAACGTTGCTTAAGCTCGTTAGCAATTGCAACTGCTGGATAAATATGCCCACCAGTGCCGCCACCGCTTAAAATAATTTTATATGTTTTATCTGTTTTACTCACTTTTCTTAAATCGTTTCCGAAAGAATTTCTAATGGATTTTCACCTTCGTCTTGTGATTCTTTTTCTTTTATTTCTTCGCGCTTTGCGCTAACACTTAATATAATACCTATTGCCATACAAGTCATCCAAATACTTGTTCCTCCACTACTAATTAATGGCAATGTTTGTCCCGTTACCGGGAAAAGCTCTACCGCTACCGCCATATTAATCATGGCTTGAAATATGATTGGTAACCCAACACCAAGCACCACTAATTTTCCAAAAATGGTATCTGCTTTTTGTGATACTATGACAATTCTAAATAACAACCAGAGGTATAACACCATTAAAAACAAACCACCTATTAGACCATATTCTTCAATAATTATTGCAAAGATGAAATCTGATGAAGATTGTGGTAAAAAGTTTTTCTGAATACTTTTACCAGAACCCAATCCAACAACACCACCAGAAGCGATTGCTATTTTAGCTTTTTCTATTTGGTAATCTTCTTCTGTGTCTTCACCGTTTGCAAAATTTTCTACTCTACTCATCCATGTATCAACACGGTTTGGCATAGCTTCTGGAAATGCTTTTGCTATTAAAATAAAAAACGTTAATCCTACTAGACCAGCTGCCCCCATAGCCAACAAATAACGTATTGGATAACCACCTAAAAACAGTAACATCATTGACATAACAAAAATAATTGCTGTTGTTGAGAAATTTGATGGTAGTATTAACGCCAAGACAATAAATAAAGGAATCCACAATGGTAAAATAGACTCTTTAAAAGTGATGCTTTTATCTTTTATTTTAGATAAATACCTAGCGATATAAACCATCAATACGACCGATGCTAACGTAGACGTCTGAAAAGACATATTTACAAATGGAATACGTATCCATCTACTTGCATTTGCGCCTTCTATAGTTGTGCCTTGTAAAATGGTTACAATAAGCAACACAAAAACTAAAGGCATCATGACCATAGACAAGCCTCTAAAGTAACGGTACGGCAATTTATGCACACCATACATTATTGCAAAACCTAAAAACAAGTGCATAAAATGTTTTACTAAAAACGCAAATGTATTACCGCTACCACCAATATATGCCAAATTACTAGCAGCGCTGTATACAGGTAAAAAGGAAAAAATAGCCAATAGCGCTACAATAGCCCAAATTAGCTTATCTCCTTTAATGTTATTTAGTATTGCGTTTTGCATTATTCTTTAAAAGAAAGTTTTATAAATTTCTAACCGCTTCTTTAAATTGTCTTCCTCTATCTTCGTAATTTTCAAATAAATCAAAACTTGCACATGCTGGTGATAACAATACATTATCTCCAGATTCAGCAATTTTGTAGGCTATTTTTACCGCTTCGCTCATAAACTGAGTTTCTACAATAACATCAACCATATTTCCAAAGCTTTGCATTAACTTTTCATTATCCACACCTAGACAGATAATTGCTTTTACTTTTTCGTTTACAAACGAAAACAACTCGGTATAATCATTTCCTTTATCAACACCACCAACAATCCAAACTGTAGGCGCATCCATACTTTCTAATGCAAAATAAGTTGCATTAACATTGGTTGCTTTAGAGTCGTTTATGTATTGTACTTTATTAATTTTAAGTACTTGTTCTAAACGATGCTCTACACCTTGAAAGTTTTCTAAGCTCTCACGAATAGTTTGTTTTCTAATTTTTAATAAATGCGAAACGGTTGAAGCCGCCATAGCATTTTTAATATTGTGCTTGCCTTCTAAAGCAATGTTTTTTGTTGGCATAATTATCTTGTTGTTATCTATTGTTATTATTATATTTTCGTTGTCCAAATACGCACCATTTTCAATTGTTTTTGTTAATGAAAATGGTAATAATGTAGATTGAATTGGATGCTTTTTTAGGTGTTCTGAAATCACTTCATCATCTGCATCATAAATCAAATAATCATCTTTAGTTTGATTTTGAGCTATTCTGAATTTTGATGCGATATAGTTTTCAAATTTGTAATCGTAACGATCTAAATGATCCGGAACAATATTGGTGATTACCGCAATTTTTGGATTAAAATTGAAACAACCATCCAACTGAAAACTACTTATCTCTAGCACATAATTATCATAATTATGCTCTAAAACTTGCTTAGCAAAACTGTCGCCAATATTACCAGCCAACCCAACATTAAGTTGTTGTTTTAACAAGTGATGTGTTAGCATAGACGTTGTTGTCTTACCGTTACTACCAGTAATTGCAATTATTGTTGCATCTGTAAACTGGCTTGCAAATTCTATTTCAGAAATTACGGAAATACCTTTCTCTAAAAGTGCTTTTACCATTGGCACTTTATCTGGTATTCCTGGGCTTTTCATAACTACATCTGCATTTAGTATTTTAGCTTCAGTATGTTGTTGATCTTCCCATTCAATCTCATTATGTATAAGAACTTCTTTATATTTTTCTTTAATTTTTCCCTTATCGGAAACAAAAACCTCATAGCCTTTTTCTTTTCCTAAAAGCGCTGTTCCTACACCGCTTTCTCCTCCACCTAATACAACTAATCGTTTCATTTTTCTATCTCAACTTCAGTGTAACTATCGAAATAATCGCTAGGAAAATTCCAACAATCCAAAATCGTGTTACTATTTTACTTTCGTGATAGTTTTTCTTCTGATAATGATGATGTAAAGGCGACATTAAAAAAATGCGTCGACCTTCGCCATATTTCTTTTTGGTATACTTAAACCAGCTTACTTGCAGGATTACTGATAAGGATTCTGCGAAGAAAATTCCGCATAACACAGGTATCAATAATTCTTTACGCACCGCAATAGCAATTACAGCAATAACACCACCAATAGTCAAACTTCCTGTATCACCCATAAATACTTGGGCTGGATAAGTGTTATACCACAAAAAGCCTATTAACGCACCAACAAAAGCAGAGGTAAAAATTACCAACTCACCCAACCTTGGTATGTACATGACATTTAAGTAATCTGAAAAAACAATATTACCAGAGATAAACGCAAAAATGGCTAGCGCAAAAACTATTATTGCACTACTTCCTGCTGCCAAACCATCTATACCATCTGTTAGATTTGCACCGTTAGACACTGCTGTTATGATAAAAATTACGATTGGTATAAAAATTAACCACGCGTACTTTGCATAATCATCGCCAAGCCATGTAATTAATTTTGAGTAATCAAACTCATTGTCTTTTACAAACGGAATGGTTGTTAAAAGCGATTGTTCCTCTGGATTGAATTCTCGCGGTGAATTTTGAGTGATTTTTTCGGTTTCAAATTGCGGGTTAATTTTTTCTTGTTTAATTGTAACTCCTGGATGAAAGTACATTACAGCTCCAACAAATAAACCTAAGCCAACTTGCCCCATTACTTTAAACTTTCCACTCAAACCTGCTTTGTCTTTTTTAAAGACTTTTATATAATCATCTGTAAAACCAACTGCGCCCATCCAAAGTGTTGTAACTATTAACATGATTACATAAATATTATCTAATCTTGCTAATAATAACACAGGAATTAAAGTGGCTAAAATGATAATTATTCCACCCATAGTTGGTGTACCAGCTTTTTGAATTTGACCTTGTAAACCTAAATCCCTTACCGATTCTCCAACCTGCTTTTTTTGAAGCATTAGAATTATTTTTTTTCCGAAAATTGTAGAAAATAACAAGGATAAAATAATAGCCAATGCTGCTCTAAATGTGATAAATTGAAACACACTTGCGCCTGGCATTTGGTATTGTTCTTCTAAAAATTCGAATAAATAGTATAACATTCTTTAATCTTTTTTTTCTGCTTCTACTCCGCTCAGCGTTTTCTATTTTTGTAACTGTTTTAAAAATTCTTTTACAATTTTGAAATCGTCAAAATCTGACCTAACACCATTTACCTCTTGATAGGTTTCATGTCCTTTTCCTGCTATTAAAATAATATCATTAGGATTTGCTAATTGACATGCTGTTTTAATGGCTTGTTTTCTATCTACAATAGACATTGTTTTTTTAAAATTTTGAGCTTCTACGCCTTTTTCAATGTCATCAATAATGGTTTCTGGCACTTCTGTTCGTGGATTATCACTAGTAAAAATCACCTTTGTACTTAAAGCCGAAGCGATATGTCCCATTTTTGGACGCTTGGTTTTATCCCTATCTCCACCACAACCTACAACTGTAATTAATTCTTCGTTTTTGGTACGAATATCATTTATGGTTTCTAACACATTTTCCAGCGCATCTGGCGTATGTGCATAATCCACAATTGCGGTAATTTTTTCATCAGAAATTAAGAATTGAAATCTTCCGCTTACACTTTCTAACTCGCTAATAAATCTTAACAATTCATCTTTTTCAAGACCTAATAATTCCGCGCAAGCGAAAATTGCCAAAATATTATATGCGTTAAATGTGCCGATTAATCGTACCCAAACCTCGTTATCATTCAGCTTTAGCAGCAATCCGTTAAATTGATTTTCTAAAATTTGAGCTTTATAATCTGCATAGCTTTTTAAGGCATAGCTATACTGTTTTGCTTTTGTATTTTGAAGCATGATGCTTCCGTTTTTATCATCTATGTTTGTTAGCGCAAAAGCAGTGTTTGGCAACTCATCAAAAAAGCGTTTTTTAACATCTCTGTATTCTGCAAAAGAATTGTGATAATCTAAATGATCGTGTGACAGATTGGTGAAAATTCCGCCTTCAAACTTTAAGCCTAATGTTCTGTTTTGGTCGATTCCGTGTGAGCTGACTTCCATAAAACAAAACTCTACACCTTCATCATTCATTTGCTTTAAATACGCATTGATAGTTAATGAGTCTGGCGTTGTATGCGTTGCTGAAAACTCTTTATTATCTACCATGATTTTTACAGTAGATAATAAACCTACTTTAAAACCGGCTTTTTTAAATAATTGGTATAATAGTGAAGCTATAGTTGTTTTTCCGTTTGTACCTGTTACACCTACTAACTTTAAATTTTCTGAAGGATTACCATAAAAGTTAGATGCCATTACTGCCAAAGCACGACTTGAGTCATCTACTTTAATATAGGTTACTTCTTTTTTTGTTATTGCAGGAATCACCTCACAAACTACAGCAATTGCTCCTTGACTTACAGCTGCATCTATATAGTTATGCCCATCTACAACAGTTCCCTTAACAGCTACAAACACATCATTAATTGCCAC
This sequence comes from Mesoflavibacter sp. CH_XMU1404-2, assembly GCF_037029465.1. Classification (NCBI taxonomy): domain Bacteria; kingdom Pseudomonadati; phylum Bacteroidota; class Flavobacteriia; order Flavobacteriales; family Flavobacteriaceae; genus Mesoflavibacter; species Mesoflavibacter sp. CH_XMU1404-2. Next base: position 146,373 of record NZ_JAYMEM010000006.1, read on the forward strand.
ACTACGTGAATTAAAATGAATGTTACGCACCATAACATTTGTACTACCTACAACTGCATCTAAAGTAACTTTGTATAATATGTCTTTTAATGTAATCACTATGCTTTTAAAACTACTGTTTGATCTTTTTTAACTTTTGTTCCTTTGCTAATAGATTGGTTTTCTACTACACCAACGCCTTCAATTTTCACTTTTAAACCCATATTTTCTAACAATGCAACCGCATCCATAACAGGTAAACCCGTTACGTCTGGCATGATTGTTTTATACGTATTCGCTATATTGTAATAGGTTTTGTATTCCTTTTCTACATTAGCCGTTTTAGCTTCTAAACTCTCAACTTTATCAATAATTGGCGTGTCTGTAAATATCTTTTGAGCCACTTTTTTAAATACCGGACCAGATACATCTGCACCATAAAACCCTTTTTTTACACTAGGTTTATGAATAACAACAATGCAAGAATACTTAGGATTATCTGCTGGAAAATAACCTGCAAAAGATGAAATATATCTTGGGTTTTCTGCCCAATCTTTCATCCAATATTCTACACGAGCCGTACCTGTTTTTCCGCTCATAGAGAAATAATCTGAATATAAAGATGTACCTGTACCACGCTTTACCACGTTTTCCAACATGGTTTTTGCTTTTTGAAGTGTCTGATCTGAACAGATTTTTTCATTAATGATTTCCTTTTCAAACACTTCTATTTTTTCATCTAAACTCCTTACTTCTCTTATAAATCTTGGTTTAACCATTACACCATTATTAGCAACAGCATTGTAAAATGTTAATGTTTGCAACGGAGTAATTTTTAAGTTGTAGCCATAAGCAATAGATGGCAATGCATTACGACTCCATCTATCATCACCAGGTTTTGGTATCATTGGCTCGCCTTCACCTTTTATTGAAATATTTAGCTTTTTATCTAAATTCCATTTACTTAGGATATCCAAGAAGCGTTTTGGATCTTTTGCATACGCATTATCCACAATAGTTGCCAAACCAATATTTGAAGACACTTCTAAAGCTCTAGCTGCCGAAATTTTTCCGTGACCATGAGAATCTTTAATTCCGCGACCATAAAACACTTTGTAACCATTACCAGTATCTATCACATCTGAAGTGTCTACTTTTTTATCTTCTAAAGTCGCCATTAACGCCATTAACTTAAATGTAGAACCAGGTTCATGCGCTTCGTAAACTGCGTAATTTCTTTTTTCGTAATAGGTGTTTTTTGATGTTCTACCAAGGTTTGAAATGGCTCTAATTTCACCAGTTTTCACTTCCATAACCACTACAGTTCCATGCTCTGCTTCATATTTTTCTAATTGCTCTAACAAAGCATGATGTGCAATATCTTGAATGTTTACATCTATAGTTGTGTAGACATCGTATCCATCTTTTGGCTCAACTTCGTTATCAACTGTAATAGGTTTCCATTGTCCTTTTCCTATTTTTTGTTTGATCCGCTTTCCGTCGATTCCTCTTAAATAATCACTTCCAAAAGCACCATCTATTCCTGCTCTTGTTATATTTCCTTCGTCATCAACACGCTCGTAACCAATGGTACGTTGTGCCACTTCACCTAAAGGATGCTCTCGTTTTACATATTGCTCCACAATTAAACCACCTTTATACGGACCTAATTCTAAAAGCGGAAAACTTCTAAATTTCAAGTAGTCTGAATACCCTATGTTCCTTGCTAATAAGAAATATCTGTTCTTATTTTCTCGTGCTTTTTGTAATTCTTTTTTGTAATAAGAAACTGACTTACCAGAGTATTTTGAAAGCGCTTCACTTAACGGTGTTAAGTACTCTTTAAATCGTTTGTCGGTTGGCGTAATTGCATCAAACCTGATATCGTATTTTGGAATTGAAGTTGCTAAAAGACTTCCGTCTGCCGAGTACACATTTCCACGATTTGCAGGAATTGAAATGGTATCTATAAGTTTTTCTTCAGATAATGCTCTGTATTTTTCACCTTGCACAAACTGAATACTTAATAATTTAACCACAACAGCAATAGCGAAGATGAACATACATCCCGCTACAAAATACAATCTGTTTAATATGTTCTTTTCGTTAACTGCCACGATTGAGAACTTAATTTTGTGGTTTTACAATTATTTTAGTTGGCGGTATTACAGAAGGCGCCAAACCTTTTTCTTTCATTTTTTTCACAACAGAAGATTCCATTTTTAACTGCATCAATCTGGTTCTTCCGTCGTAAAGTGCCGATCGCAATTCTTTTACTTCATTATTAAGTCTTGCTATCTCGTACACTTTTTTATCTGCGCTATGCGAACTTGCTATCATTATTATTGCCAACACAGAAATAAACAAGATGACGCGCCAGTTTTTAAACGAGTCTTCGCTAACTAAAAACGTTCCTCTTAATATGCTATAGATACTTTTTTTCACTTTTATAGTTTTTCTGCTATTCTAAGTTTTGCACTTCTAGCTCTATTGTTTTCTTTTATCTCTTGTGCTGTTGGCACTATTAATTTTCCTACTTTTTTAAACGGAACTTCAAATCTTCCAAAAACATCACGTTCTGGCTCTCCTTCAAACAGTCCGTTTCGCATAAAGCGTTTTACTAACCTATCTTCTAAAGAGTGATAAGAAATTAGGCTTAATCTTCCTCCAGACTTTAAAACTTCTGGTGTTTGCTGTAAAAACTCTTTTAAAGCTTCAATTTCTTGATTCACTTCTATCCTTATCGCTTGATAGATTTGGGCTAAAATTTTATTTTCATGCTTTGGAGATAAAAACTTTTTTAAAGCAAATTTTAACTGCTCTGATGTTTTTATTTCGCCATTCATTCTTGTTTCTACAATCACTCTTGCCATAGCTGGCGCAGCTCTTAACTCGCCATACTGCAACAACACATCACGCAAATCTTCTTGACTATACTCGTTAACCACATGATAGGCTGATAACTGATTACTTTGATTCATCCTCATATCTAAATCTGCTTCAAAACGCGTAGAAAAACCACGTTCTGCTACATCAAATTGATGTGAAGACACACCAAAATCTCCTAAGATTCCATCTACTTCTTTTACACCGTAAAACCTTAAAAATCGTTTTATATATCTAAAGTTTTCATTGATTAGTGTAAAGCGACTATCGTCTATTTTATTTTTAAGAGCGTCTTTATCTTGATCAAAAGCGTATAGTTTTCCGTTTTCACCTAAACGACTTAAGATTTCTTTACTGTGTCCGCCACCACCAAAAGTGACATCTACATAAATTCCATCTTCTTTTATTGCTAAGCCGTCAACGGTTTCTTTTAATAAAACTGGGTTATGATATTCCATCGTCGTCGTCTTGTCCCATCACTTCTTCAGCTAAATCGGCAAAATCTACAGTTGCATCATCAATAGCTTTTTCATACTTCGTTTTATCCCAAATCTCAATAATATTAACCGCAGAAGACATTACTATATCCTTTGAAATAGACGCAAACACCACTAAATCTTTCGGGATCAACAATCTTCCGTTAGCATCAACCTCAACCATTTTCACACCAGCAGTAAACCTTCTAATAAAATCGTTGTTCTTTTTTTTGAAACGATTAAGCTTATTTACCTTCTGCATTAAAGCATCCCATTCGGTCATTGGATACAACTCCAAACACTCCTGAAATACTGCGCGTTTAACCACAAACCCATCTTGCAACACACCATCCATCTGCTTCTTTAAAGCAGCTGGTAGCATTAGCCTTCCTTTGGCATCTACTTTGCATTCGTATGTTCCTATAAATGAGTTCACAACAGCTTGAGACTGGGTTATATATTTAAAAACCAAATATATTGAAAATTTTACCACATTTTACCACATTTTACCACATTGTTAATAAATTATGTTATTTTAACACTTTCAAAGCGCTAAAACCTAAGCAAAATCAAGCCATAACCAACTTGTTAAGAAGTGGGAAAATGATGAAGGAAATTTCATTATTTAAATTTTGAAGTAAATACTTATTTTCAGTTTCATTTTAAATGAAATACCTATATTTGTTGCTAAGCAAAGACTAACCGTTTAATGACGCACAAACTAAAAAAAGAAGGAAAATTTAATTATATAGAAGTTGGCAATGGACAGCCAATTATTATACTTCATGGATTAATGGGTGGACTAAGCAACTTTGATGCTGTCACCTCTTATTTTAGTGATAATGGCTATAAAATTATTATTCCAGAACTACCTGTTTACACCATGTCTTTACTTAAAACTAACGTAAAGGCTTTTGCAAATTATCTTCATGAATTTATAGATTTTAAAGGATTAGAAGATGTTATTTTATTAGGAAACTCACTTGGTGGACATATCGGATTATATCACACAAAATTATACCCAGAAAAAGTAAAAGCTTTAGTGATCACTGGAAGCTCTGGACTTTATGAAAGCGCTATGGGAAGTGGCTACACAAAACGTAGTGATTACGAGGTTATAAAGAAAAAAGCACAAGACGTTTTTTATGATCCAGAAGTAGCAACTAAAGAGATTGTAGACGAAGTTTACAAAACCGTAAACGACCGTAATAAGCTTATAAAAACATTAGCTATTGCAAAAAGTGCCATAAGACATAATATGGCAAAAGATTTACCTAAAATGCAAACACCTACCTGCATTATTTGGGGAAAAAATGACACTGTAACTCCGCCAGAAGTTGCAGATGAATTTAACAGTCTTTTACCAGACTCTGAGCTGTTTTGGATTGACAAATGCGGTCATGCTGCAATGATGGAGCATCCAAATACTTTTAATGAAATTTTACACGCTTGGTTAAAAAAGCGTGAGTTTTAATTTATCGCTTTCGCGGAAATAAAAACAAATCTAATGCATATTAAATCTGCCACATTTGTAATGAGCAACTCTGATGTTGCTAAATGCCCAAAAGAAAAGCTAGCAGAATACGCTTTTATTGGTCGTAGTAATGTTGGTAAATCTTCATTAATTAATATGCTTACCAACCGAAAAAGCTTAGCAAAAACCTCTGGAAGACCAGGAAAAACTCAGCTAATAAATCATTTTTTAATTAATGATAATTGGTTTTTAGTAGACCTACCAGGTTATGGTTATGCTCGTGTTTCTAAAAGCACAAAAAAAGTATTTCAAAAGTTTATAACTGAATATTTTGAAAAGCGAAGACAACTAATTACCGCTTTTGTTTTAGTAGACATTAGACACAAACCTCAACCAATAGATTTAGAGTTTATGGAATACTTAGGCTTAAACGGTATACCATTTTCTATTGTGTTTACCAAAGCAGACAAACTTAAACCAAAAGCTATAGAAAGACATATAGAAGATTATAAAAACATACTTCTTGAAACCTGGCAAGACATGCCAAATTACTTCGTAACGTCTTCAAGTAAAAATATTGGTAAAGACGAGTTACTTGGCTATATTGACCATTTAAATAACACTATAGAAGTTGAACAGTAAAATAAAAAAGACCGCGTATAATAGCGGTCTTTTTTTTAAATAGATTGTACAATTACTGATTTAAAACTAAGTCTGTAATTGTTAAAACTTCTACTTCTTCTTCATTACCATCTTCGTCTTCTACTATTTCTGTAGAAGTTTCATAGGTAATTGTAAAATCTTCACCTATATAATCATCTGTGTCTAAATCGTAGTTTTCTAATACTTCATCTGAAGCGTATTGAAACTCCATTGTTTGTTTTTCTCCTTTTACTGTTACTGTAAATACGTAGTTAAATTCTTCTGTTCCTTCATAAGTACCACTTACTATGTTTTTGGTTAACGGAGTTACAAAAGCTGTTGACAAAAAAGCAACTAATGCTAAAGCTAAAACGATAAGTTTAGTTTTCATTTTAAAAAAAATTAAAGTTAAGTTTGATTGTTTTTGCTCGGAAGTTTGCCACCTCAAGTCCGATTACTTTTAGTATTACAATACCTTGTAAGTACGTGTGGTAAAATAAATTATATGCGTTTGTAAAATCTTATTGGACTACCAAAATTTAGCCACAAAAAGATCAAAGACTTCAATTACGATTAGTATGATTATGATCCACTCTAAAGTACTACTTTCTCTGTGATCCATAATATCTTTAAAAAGCTCTAAGTTTTCTTTTATAATTTCGATTCTATCATGTATTAATCGGTAACGTGCATGCAAATCAAAAGACTGTTTTAGGTCTGTATTTAACTTGTTAAGTTGCTCTTTTTCCCAAGTTATTTCTGGTGAATCAAAAATGTATAGGTTTTCAGAGATTTTATTTTTTATGTTTAACGTCTTCCCAATAAAGCGTTTTAACTTATGTCCTGAAATATCTAGTTTTCCTTTTTTTTCTAAGTATAACGTATGCTGATGGGTTTGTTCTAGCAATTCTTCTGTAATTTCAGAATATCTATCTAATGCTACACTTTGCGATGCGTACAACATTACCAATCTTATCATTTCTTGATCAAGAGTTGGTAATTCTATATGGTTAAACTGAACTTTAAGTGTGTTTGGTTTGATTAAAACTTCTGTTGCTTCAGAAAGTTTTTCGGAGAAATAATTATTGGTATGCGGTTTTAGGGTTTTTAATACTTCTTCAATTTGACTATCTGTCATATTAAAAAAACTAACCATACCGTATTGAAAAACATAAACAAATGCATGTTGATCAATTTCGTAAAATAGCTCGTCACTATCTTGAAACAGCAATTGCCAAGACAATTGCTGTTTGCAAGTTTTTATATTAATGCTACTAGCTATTTGATAAGCTACAACTTTGTACATTTTTAAAAGTCATCGTCCTGCTCTTCGCTAGGCTCTATCTCTGGATCTTGTATAGCATCTGGATCATCATTATCATAATCTTCATAATCATCTTCGTCATAATTCTCCATTGTTTGTACCAACTTCGTACTTACTTTTACTAAGTACTTAGTATCTTCTGTTGTAACTTCTACTGCTTCTACCAATTCGTTTTTAGCATTTCTAAACTCGATAATATGATCTTCATCATATCCATCAGGATATTTTTCAACTAAAAGCTTTAAAATTTCTGGCGTTAGCTTTTTGAAGTCTACAATAACACGTTTTAGGTTGTCGGGTTTTCTCATGGGATAATTTTACTTTTTCGGTTGTGTTTTTTCAATTTTAAATTTAATAGAATTTTTTACCAACCCAAAAGATATGCGAAAATTAATGGCGCAACTATTGTGGCATCACTTTCTACAATAAATTTTGGTGTATTTATGTCTAATTTTCCCCATGTAATTTTCTCATTTGGTACTGCACCAGAATAAGATCCGTAACTGGTTGTAGAGTCACTTATTTGACAGAAATAGCTCCAGAATGGTGTATCTGTACGCTCCATATCTTGATATAACATTGGCACAACACAGATAGGAAAATCTCCTGCAATACCACCTCCTATTTGGAAGAAGCCGATACCGTTTTGTGAATTATCTGTATACCAATCTGCTAAAAACGTCATGTATTCTATACCAGATTTCATAGTGCTTGCCTTAAGCTCTCCTTTTAATACGTAGCTAGCAAAAATGTTACCCATAGTACTATCTTCCCAACCAGGAACAACTATTGGTAAATTCCTTTCTGCTGCTGCATACATCCATGAGTCTTTTAAATCTATTTCGTAATATTCTTCTAAAACTCCAGAAAGTAACATTTTGTACATATATTCATGAGGAAAATAGCGTTCGCCATTAGCTTCTGCGTCTTTCCATATTTTATAGATATGCTCTTGTAATCTTCTAAAAGCTTCTTCTTCTGGAATACAAGTATCTGTTACTCTGTTTAATCCTTTTTCTAATAAATCCCACTCGTCTTGCGGTGTTAAATCACGGTAATTTGGCACACGTTTGTAATGTGAATGCGCCACAAGATTCATAATATCTTCTTCAAGGTTGGCACCTGTACAGCTTATTATTTGAACCTTGTCTTGACGGATCATCTCTGCAAAACTTTTACCTAACTCGGCTGTACTCATAGCACCTGCAAGAGATACTAACATTTTTGCACCGTTGTCTAACTGTGCTTCGTACCCTTTTGCTGCGTCTACAAGAGCTGCAGAATTAAAGTGTAAATAATGATGTTGAATAAATTGAGAAATTGGTCCTTTAGTACTCATCGTCTTCGTTATATTTTGAGCTGTTATTTTTTTGTTTGCTTTCGTAATTATTATCGTATTCGTCGTCTATATCTTGATCTAAAAACTTATAGCTTAACATTTTGTAATATAATTTTGCAGCTAAAAAGTCTGAAGATTTTTCATCTTTATTTGGGCAAAGTTCTACAATATCAAAACCTACTACATTTTTTTCTTCAAATATTTGTCTTAAAAAATCTAGAGTTTCGTACCATAGTAATCCACCTGGTTCTGGCGTACCAGTGCTTGGCATAATAGAAGGATCAAACACATCTAAATCTATTGTAATAAATACATTGTCTGTCATTTGATCTATTGCGCTATCCATCCAAGTGCTATCTTCTACCATCTCATGAGCAAAGTATGTTTTTTCTTCATCCATTACTGTTTTTTCGATAGCATCCATAGATCTAATTCCCACTTGAATTAAATTAGTAGTTTGACTTGCTTCGTAAACTGCGCAAGCGTGATTACATTTAGATCCTTCATACTCTTTACGTAAATCTGCATGCGCATCTAATTGTAATACTGTTAAGTTTGGATACATCTCGTTAAACGCACGAATGGTTCCTATTGATATTGAGTGCTCGCCACCAAAAATGGTTACAAACTTATTCTTTTTAATATACTTTTTTGTTGCTTCATGCACTGCCTCTACCATTGCTTCTGGACTACTGTTTTCTGTAACAGCGTCTGCCAAAAACACACCTTGCTGATATACTTCTGTATCAGTTTCAATGTCGTATAATTCCATGTTTTCAGATGCATCTAAAAAGGCTTGTGGACCTTTATCTGCACCTTTTTGCCAAGTACTTGTACCATCATAAGGCACAGGAATTAACACTACTTTTGCTTGTTCTAATTTTGCGAATTCTTCTGGAATTCCTGCATACGTTTTAGTTTGCATAACCTAAAATTTTAAGTAAGTCTTCACTTTTTTGTTGTTCAGAAAATAATTGTGTTTTGATGTTTCCATCGTCATCTTTACTTATTAAGATGTGTTTTGGGCTTGGTATTAAACAGTGTTGTAAACCGCCAAATCCTCCAATGGTTTCTTGGTATGCTCCTGTATTAAAAAAGCCTATGTATAAAGGTTTATCTACATTATATTTTGGTAGATATATTGCATTCATATGTTGTTCGCTATTGTAATAATCATCACTATCACAAGTTAAACCACCTAACAGAACACGCTCATAACTATCATGCCAACGGTTAATTGGCAGCATGATAAATCTTTTATTTATAGCCCATGTATCTGGTAACGTTGTAATAAAAGAAGAGTTGATCATATTCCATTTTTCACGATCGTTTTGTTGTTTTTGATATAGTACTTTATAGATTGCTCCTCCACTTTCACCTACAGTAAAACTCCCAAATTCTGTAAAAATATTAGGCACATCTACACCTTCTAAATCGCATATGGTTTGTATCTGGTTGATGATTTCGTCTATCATATATTCATAATCAAACTCAAATGCTAAAGAGTTTTTTATAGGAAATCCACCACCAATATTTAAACTATCTAATGTTGGGCATATCTTTTTTAAACTTACGTATACGCGCAAACATTTTAATAATTCGTTCCAGTAATACGCATTATCTCTAATACCTGTATTGATAAAAAAGTGAAGCATTTTAAGCTCTACTTTTGGATTGTCTTTAATCTGACTTTTGTAAAAAGGTACAATATTTTTGTAACCGATACCTAAACGCGAGGTATAAAACTCAAATTTTGGCTCTTCTTCAGAAGCAATCCTAATACCTACTTTAAATTTATCATTAATTTCTTCTGAAAGCAAATCGATTTCTTCATAATTATCGATTATTGGTATACAGTTATGATGTCCGTTATTGATTAATCTTGCAATGTTAGTTACGTATTGTTCACGTTTAAAACCATTACTAACCACAAAAGTATCATTAGTTATTTTGCCTTCTTTTTTAAGGTTTTCTACAATATCAATATCAAATGCAGACGATGTTTCTATGTGTATATCATTTTTTAAAGCTTCATTTAAAACATGTTTAAAATGAGAACTTTTTGTACAATAACAATAGTTGTATTTACCCTTATAATTGTGAGTTTTTATAGCATTTGCAAACCATTGTTTAGCACGTTGAATGTTATTAGAAATTTGAGGTAAATAGGTGAATTTTAATGGCGCGCCATATTCTTCTATTAACTTCATTAAATCTACATCGTGAAATTGTAAAGTCTTATCTTTTAAATCAAATTCTTCTTGAGGAAAATCAAAAGTTTGATTTATTAAATCTATGTATTTAGTGTTCATTATTATTTTTGAAAAAATTTATGCAATATTTAAGTAACACAGTGTTTAATAACTGTTAAAAAAATAATAAGAAATTATCAGATTTGAATTTTCAAGTCATAAGTTGGCACAAAGCCAAGCTCATGCTGACTAGCATAAATTGAAGTAAATGCGGAAGTTAGCTTTAAAATTCGGTCGCTTAATCTGTAAGCTGCTTTTGAGTATGACTTCCTAATTTTCAAAAGCCCGAACGTAGAAACAGTTTTCAAAATGTTCAGCTAAATGCGTGGCAAATGTAATTTTTTTTTTGACACGCAAAACTTTTTTTTAATTTTTTTAAAATTAGTTTAATTGTAACAAAAATCACAAAAAACAGCTGTAAGATTTAGTATTTTGCACGACTAATTTTTTAGTTTCATAATTAATAAATGGAAAAATATTTAGACGCTTTTATAAATTCTTTTTTGGGCACAGTTAATTGGACTTATAAATCTATAATTTTTGAAGTCCCTTGGTACACCAATTATTTTTGGGGATTAATCATTATATCTTTGATCGTTTGGGGATTAGAAATTGCTTTTCCTTGGCGAAAAAATCAAGCAATCATTAGAAAAGATTTTTGGTTGGATGCTTTTTATATGTTTTTCAACTTTTTTGTGTTTGCTATTGTTATTAGCGGATTTTATAAAATACTAAGTTTATTTTTTGCTGAATTCAACATAACTGCAAAAAGTCTAGCTTTAATAAATATCTCTAACTGGTCTCCTTGGTTACAATTGCTTGTATTCTTTTTAATATTAGATTTTGTACAATGGTTTACTCATGTGCTACTACACAGATATGAAGTGCTTTGGAATTTTCATAAAGTACATCACAGCGTTAAAGAAATGGGTTTTGCAGCACATTTACGTTATCATTGGATGGAAAACGTTTTATACAAACCTCTAAAAGTTTTTGGCGTTATGATTCTTGGTGGTTTTGAGCCAGAACAAGCCTATATTGTTCATTTTGCAGCAATCACAATTGGGCATTTAAATCATTCTAATATTAAGTTGACTTACGGTCCATTTAAATACATTTTTAACAATCCTGTCATGCATCTTTATCATCATGCTTATACCATACCAGAAGGTAGGCATGGTATTAACTACGGAATTAGCTTAAGCTTATGGGATTATATTTTTAAAACTAATTATGTACCAGAAGATAGTGGTACTATTGAAATTGGTTTTGAAGGTGACGACCAATTTCCTAAAGATTTTATTGGTCAAAACACTTACGGATTTAAGAAAGAGAAATAAAAAAAAGCCAACTGTAAAAGTTGGTTTTTTTGTTATAACATTTTTAATGTGTTTACTTCTTGTTCTGTTAAGATTTTCCAGTTACCACGCGGAATGTCCTTTTTGGTAAGATGTGCTATTGCTACACAATCAATCTTGACTATATCGTATTTAAAGTGATCAAAAATAGTTCTTAAAACGGTATTACCAGTATTTTTAATTTTGATACCAATTTCTTTTTTAGGAGAACCATCGATATAACTAATCTCTTCAACGGTGATTAACTTATCATCTACTTTAAATCCTTCTTGAATTTTCTTTAAGTCTTCAAGTTTTAGATTTTTATCTAATTCTACATGAAATAATCTTGAAACTCCGTTTTTAGAATTTGTAAACTTTTTTACAATTTTCTCATCATTTGTAAATAGTAATAATCCTGTTGAGTTTCGACCTAAACGACCAATAGGTTTAATTCTAGAATTTGTTGCATTTGCAACCAAATCCATAACTGTACGACCTTTATCTGTACTTGTTGTGGTAGCAAACCCTTTTGGTTTGTTTAATAAAACGTATGCCTTTTTCTCTGGACTTATTCTTGCGCCATCGTAACGTACTTCATCATCCAACTGTACTTTGTAACCCATTTCGGTTACTACGCTACCATTTACTGTAACTAATCCCATTGCAATATGTTGGTCTGCCTCACGACGTGAGCAAATACCTGCATTTGCAATGTATTTATTTAACCTGATTAAGTCAGAATCTGAAGACGCCTGTTTAGAAACCTTTTTGGTTTTTACTGGCGCGTTACCTCTTGCATAAGTTTTGCTTTTAGAGTTACCTCTTCCTCTACCGGAATTTTTCCTCTTATCATTTGCACCTTGATGTCTACTCATAATTTATTTTTTTGCAAAGCTACAACGAATTTTTTACAAAATACGCTCTACTACCACATTATAGTCTATTAATATAATGCTTAAAACACCTGCCAATAAAATGAATTTCAAGATATTGTGAAGCCATAAATAATGCGTTTTTGTTTTAGATTTCCATAGTAGAAATAAATAAACGATCAATAAGATTTCGCAGATGTAGAAATAGAAATTCATCTTACCTATATTAAATTGAGTGATTAAAAAATAGGAAGGAATTAATGTTAACGCTACCAAAATACTAATCATCTTTTTTGAAGTAGATTCACCATAAACTATCGGAATTGTTCTATAGTTTAGCGTTAAATCGCCTTTAATATTTTCTAAATCTTTGGTGAGTTCTCTAATTGAAAGTATTAAAAACAAAAACGAAGCATGTACAAAAATAACGTTGTCAAAATTTTTGTAATACACAAAGATGACAAAGAAAGGTGTTATGGTTAAAATTGCAGAAACTAAATTACCAATTATTGGCATTTTCTTTAGTTTATGTGAGTAAAACCAAATACCAAAAATATACACCGAAAAGAATAATACAGGCTTAAAAGACACATAACTAGCCATTATTATTGCTGAAAAATTTAACACAAAATAAAAAGACAATTTTGTGTTTTGACTTACCAATCTATCTAACATAGACTTGTTTGGTCGGTTGATTAAGTCTTTTTCTGAGTCGTAAAAATTATTGATAATATAGCCGCCTGCAATAACCGCTGCAGACGCTAAAACCAACATTAATAAATTTAAATCTAAAAGAACAGATTTTACAGATTTATTATGCGCAAAAATAAAAAGCGAAGCTAAATATTGCGCTACAATCACCACTAAAATATTGTAGCCTCTTACCACAGAAAACATACTAAAAAACTTAATTAGCAGATGTTTTTGTTTTCTGGACAGCATATGAATAAAATGAAATTCTGCTTACGCAGGAATTTTAGAAATTATAAACAACTTCTAATTTATAGTCTTTTAAAGCTTCTTCTGCTTTTTTAAAGTCTGGAGCAAACCCTAAAATATATCCGCCGCCACCAGAACCGCAAAGTTTTAAGTAATAATCATTTGTCTCGAGACCTTTCTTCCAAAGTTCATGGAATTGTGCCGGAATCATAGGTTTAAAATGATTAAAAACTACTTTAGATAATTGCTTAGTGTTTTTAAATAAAGATTTAATATCTCCTTTCAAGAAGTCTTCAACACAAGCATCAGTATGTTTTATAAATTGGTCTTTTAGCATATTTCTAAAGCCTTCTTGTTTCATATTTTCCATAAAAATAGAAACCATAGGTGCAGTTTCGCCAACAACACCAGAATCTAATAAAAACACAGCACCTTTACCATCTGTACTTTGAGTTGGTATGCCTGTTGCTTCAATATTTTCTTTAGAATTAATAAGAATTGGCAAGCTTAAATAACTGTTTAATGGATCTAATCCTGAAGATTTTCCGTGGAAAAAAGATTCCATTTCAGAAAAAATAGCTTTCAACTTTAATAGCTTATCTCTAGTTAAATTTTCTAAAACCGTAATTTTTTCATCTGCATATTTATCATAAATAGCAGCTACCAAAGCACCACTACTTCCTACTCCATAACCTTGTGGTATTGAAGAATCAAAGAACATACCTTGATCAATATCTTGGTTAAGTGCTTCTATATCAAAAGTCACTAAATCTTTGTTGATATTTGATAAATATTCTGCAAAACGCTTAAGACTAGCATTAGATGCTTTTGCTTGATCAGATAAGTTTTTATCCTTTTTTAATGCGCCGTTATAGAAATTGTAAGGTATAGATAATCCTTTAGAATCTTTGATGATTCCGTACTCACCAAAGAGTAAAATTTTAGAATAAAATAAGGGACCTTTCATAAGCTATTAATGCAATGGTTATATAAAATTACAGCTTTTTAGCGCCAAAACCAATTTTATCGCAAATATAATGACCGTTTTGGCAATACGCAACTAACTCTGTGTTAATGAATTTTAATATTTTTTCTTCGTCTTTTTCAGGATATAAAACGTGAACGTTAGCACCAGCATCTAAAGTAAAACAAATTGGCAAACCTGTTTCATTTCTAAATTGCCATATTTTATTAATTATTTCAAGTGTATTTGGTTTCATTAATATAAAGTATGGCAAACTTGTCATCATCATAGCATGCAATGTAAGTGCTTCGCTTTCTACAAGTTCTACAAATGCATTTAAATCTCCTGACGCTAAAATTGATTTTAGTTTAGAGATATTTTCTTCTGCTTGAATAAATCTATTTTTTGCAAATGGATGTCCATGCATTAAATTATGACCAACAGTACTGCTTACTTGTTTCTCGCCTTTATCTACAAGTAAAATTGTGTCGTTAAAATTACTAAAATTATCATGTACTTTATGTGGATATTTAACACCAAAAAGCTCGCTACTTTCTTCAATTTCTGGATGATTACCCCAAACTACAATTGGTCCTTCAATACTCCTGCTGGCACTGCCAGAACCTAATCTTGCTAAAAATGACGCTTTTTTATTAAAGTAATCTTGTGTCATTTGTGGATTATGTAATTTTTCGACATCCATTAAACATAAAGCTAAAGCACTCATCCCAGAAGCTGAGGAAGCGATACCCGAACTATGAGGAAATGTGTTTTTAGTTTTTATGACAAAATGATAGTGTTTTAAAAAAGGTAAATATGCTTCTATACGCTTGAAAAACGTAGAAATCTTCGGTTGAAAATCTGGTTTAGGTTTTTCATCTAAAAAGACTTGAAAAGAGAAATTTTCTGTTAATTTTTTCTTAGTAAATGTTAAAGTTGTAATTGTTTTACACTCATTTAAAGTGAAACTTATGGATGTATTTTCTGGAATTTGATGCTCTTTTTTTCCCCAATATTTGATTAAAGCAATATTGCTAGGAGATTCCCAAATCACGCTTCCTTCCTTAAGTTTACTAACATCTAATGAAAAACAAAACTGATCTATCAACATTTATTATTTATTTTTTGACAAAGATAGTTTTTATTATTCTATAATTTTAGTAGTTTTACAATGAATAGGCATTCAATTTAATTAATTGATTTATTTATTCACTTTGTGTAAATTTAAATGTTTAATTAACTAACTTAAGGTGGAAGTACTCCCAAAATTAACCAAAAACTTCTTTCACCTTATCAAATTTTTTGTATCCAAATGGATAAAAGACAACGAATAATTTTTACCATGCTAGAATTGGTGGTAAAACAAGGTGTTTATGCTACACCTATGTCACAAGTAGCAAAAGAGGCTAATGTTGCAGTTGGTACTATTTACCACTATTTTGACAACAAACAAGAAATCTTAGAGGAAATTTACAAAATGATTAATCAAGATTACGGTGTTGTTTTAATGGCTAATTTACCGGATGCTGATTTCAAAACGCAATTTGAAGCAATTTGCCAAAACTTATTTAACTATTACATTGGTAATCCATTAGCTTTTAAGTTTATGGAGTTTGTAGCTGTACCACCTTTAATGCCTAAAGACTTAGTTGAAGCTGTTAGAGAATACACTGCTGGTTTAAGAGATTTTTTCCAAAAAGGAATTGATGAAGACCATCTTAGAAACGATGTAGAGTTAAGATTATTAATGCAAACAGCTTCTGGTTGTATTACAACTGCTGTAAAGCTTAAAGAAATGGGTGCAATAGAATTATCAGAAAAAGAAATTAAGCAAGTTACAGAAATGGCTTGGGACAGTATTAGAAAGCACTAATCATCCTTACCAATTTCTATCACTTTATTTAAGGTTTTATAATTTCTGGCAGTTGTAATTACATTAAGTTTTTTCTCAAAAAACACGTTATTACATTTTGCATTGCCATACCCTTTCTTACAATAAAGATAAACAACTTTGCTAGTTACAAAAAACTCTTCATCGGGATAATGTATTGACTGTATTTGCTCAATATTTTGACTTGATGGAGAGTTTTTTATAAAATAAAATAAGCTTTTTCGGTTGTTGATTGATCAAAAGGTGAATTATCTAAAATAGCTTGAATATCTTGAGGTTGTTTTACAACAACATCAATATTGTAATTGTATTTATCTTTTATAATATTTAGAATTTTTTCTTCTAAAAGTGAATTATTTTCAACATCACTTTTAAAAATAACATTACCACTTTGGATGTATGTTTTTACATCTTTAAAACCGATACTATTTAATAATTCTCTTAGGTCTTTCATTAATATTTTATGATGACCACCAACGTTTATTCCTCTTAAAAATGCTACGTAAGTTTTCATCTTAAATTAAAAGGTTTTTAGATAAAATATATGCAGCAGTCCAAGCATTTTGAAAATTAAATCCTCCTGTAATAGCATCTACATTAATAACTTCGCCCGCAAAATATAAGTTATCAAAAAGTTTACTTTGATAATTTTTAAAATTTACTTCTTTTAAATCTATTCCTCCTGCGGTAACAAATTCTTCTTTAAAAGTACTTTTTCCTGTCACATTAAAAATAGCTTTAGTTAATTGACCAGATAAATTTTCTAACTGAGATTTATTAACATCTGCCCATCTTATATCTTGATTAATATCTGATGCTAACACCAATTGATTCCATAAGCGTTTTGGTAAATCAAACATTGAATAATTAGCAACTACTTTCTTCGCTAAGTCAATTTTAGCTTGCTTTAATTGTGATATTACATTTTCAAAATCTTGATTTATAAAATTGATTTCTATTTGAAAATTATATTTTTTTTCGGCCAATTCTACAGCACCAAAAGCTGATAGTTTTAGTATAGCAGGAGCACTCATTCCCCAGTGTGTAATCAATAAAGGTCCATGACTTTCAAGGTTGGTCTCTAAAACTTTTACAGTTACATTTTGAGCAACAACACCAGGAATTTCTTTAATTCTAGAATCATTAATATTGAACGTAAATAATGATGGTACTGGTTGCACAATACTATGACCAAGCTGTTCTAATTGTTCCCAAATTTTAGTACTACTTCCTGTTGCTATTATTAGTTTTTCACACGAAAATTGATCTGCTTTTGTTTTGACCTGCCAAAATTCATCTTTATTAAACTCTGTAACAACTTGCTGTTTGATAACCTCAACACCAAGTTTGTTTGCTTCGTATAAAAAACAATCTATGATAGTTTGAGAACTGTTAGACTCCGGAAAAATGCGTCCATCGTCTTCTATTTTAAGTGGTACGCCTCTTTTTTCAAACCATTCCATAGTATCTCCTGTCATAAATGCATGAAAAGGACCAAGTAATTCCTTTTCTCCTCGTGGATAATTTTTAACTAGTTCCTGAGGAATAAACTCGGCATGTGTTACATTACAACGTCCGCCACCAGAGACTTTTACCTTAGATAAAACCTCTTTACTTTTTTCTAAAATTGCAACAGTTAAATCTGGGTATTGCTCTGCAATGTTAATAGCTGCAAAAAAACCAGCTGCGCCACCACCAACAATTATAACATCAAAATATTTCATATTCTATCAGGAAAATCACTAATTATTGCATCAACTCCGTAAGATTTGATACGCTCTATAGACTCAAAATCGTTAACTGTCCAAGCATTTACTTTAAAACCTTCGTCTTGAGCTTCTTTCACATTATTCTTACTTAAAAGTGCAAAGTTAGGATGAATTGCAACAGCATTTATCGTTTTTGCAAATCTAATAGATGCGTTTACACTTGCTTTTGTTAATACACCTAAAGACATTCTTTCATCAAAATTATAGACAGCTTCTAACTCTTTTCTTTGAAAACTACTTATTAAAACATTATTGTAAGTCCAAGTTCCTTTATCAAAATATTGATGTAGCAACTTTACTGTTGGTAGCGCTGTTTTTTCTCCTTTTAACTCGATATTAAGCAAACATTTTGCATGTATCAAGTCTAAAACTTCAGTTAACGTTGGGATTTTATATTTACCATCTACCAATAAGTTTTGTAACTGACTAAGGGTTTGTTTTCCGATTTCGCCAGTACCATTTGTCATTCTGTCTAAGGTAAAATCATGAAACACAACCAGTTCTCCAGATGCACAAAGATGCACATCTATTTCAATTCCATCTACATTTAAATCCAATGCTTTTTGTATTGAAGGTAACGTGTTTTCTGATATGTAACCCTTTGCGCCTCTGTGTCCCACTTTTAAGGTGCTTTTCATTAATTTATAATTTTTTTATGAGTCTATTTTTTAATATAAATACAACAATACTTATATTCTATTCTCATTAAATAATGTACAATTTATGATTTTTAAGTTAAAACCTATTGCCTTTTTAATATTACTTTTTATGTCTTGTCAAAGCGGAAAACTAACTGTTTTAGGCTCCATTGACAGTGATTTAGAAGAAGCTTCTGCTGCAGAAATAGTCAACAACACAAACATTGTTTGGACTATTGAAGATGCAGGAAATAAAAACAATGTTTACGGTATGGACTTTAAAGGAAGTATTGTAAAAGATATTGATGTTAGTAATGTTAAAAATGAAGACTGGGAAGATCTAACCAGTGATGATGACGGCAATCTATACATTGGTGATTTTGGAAATAACAGCAGAAAAAGAGAACATTTTTTTATCTATAAAATTGAAGATATAAATTCGGTTAAAGATAAAGTTACTGCAGATACCATTCATTTTACTTTACCAAAAAATGTAAAATCTGAAGATTTTGAATCTTTCTTTTTATACAATGATAACTTTTACATTTTTACTAAAGAAACCAAGAACTTTAAAGTTTTAAAAGTCCCAAACACAATAGGGACTCATATAGCAGAACTTGCTATAGAATATAATTTAGACGGAAAACATAACAAAATTACATCTGCAGACATTAGCAAAGACGGCAAAACCATAGTACTGCTTAACCACGATAAATTATGGAAACTTACAAACTTTAAAGATGATAACTTTTTTGAAGGAAACGTTGAAGCGGTAGATTTTGAACATGACTCTCAAAAAGAAGGTATTTGTTTTAAAGACAACAACACTGTGATTATTACAGATGAAGATTCTGGCAAGGAAGACAATAATATTTACGCCTTAAAACTTTAAAAAAGCGTCTTCTAATTTTGCTAAATCTGTTTCGCTTTTAATAGCTTCTTTTGCGTCTTTATATAAAGTTTTAGCTTCTTGTTTTATAGTTTTAGAATAAGAATTGTTTTTTGACTTATGATTAAGCTGCTCTAACAGTGTAAACAGTTTTAAAACCACGACAATATCATGTTTAGAATATGTTCTTATTGGTGTAATCACAGAATATAAAAGCGATTTAAAGTCTACAGCATTGACTTTTACAAAACCTACATCTTCTTTACATAAAACAATCTGGTCTTTTTTATGCAGCCTGATTTTAAATAATTGGGTTAAATAATCTATACAAATTAATGCTGTACCAGGATCGTTTATACCTGGCGACATCGATTTTACAGCAATTTCGGTCATTTGCTTAAAAGCTAACACATAATTATCTTCTATGCGTTGACTGCTTGAAAAACTAAAAAACGAATGCACTTCTTCTAATTGTTCTTCGTTAAGTTGCTTATTACATTTAAAGAGAATTTCATCTTTGAAAACAAAATTTCCTTTGATAGAAACTATTTCAAACTTGCAATCATTCTCTTTTGCAAAATCAAGAAAAACACCTAACACAACATCTTGCATGTAACCAGACGTTTTTGTTTTGTAGCAATTCCAATCTTCAGTGTCAGGAAAATTTTGATTGTTATTTTTTTCTGAATCTATAAGCTTTTCTAATCTATTTTTGGCTTTTTTATAGATATTTAAAACAATGTTATTCACTTGAATTTCTTGTGAAATAGAATGAATAAAATAAATAAAAGCACCTAAACAAACAGTCATAAATCCAATTGCTAATAACACCGAAAATCCTGGAAGCTGAAATTTTTCTTGGTTAGGTTCTATTTGTACCAAAGTAAAAATACAATACAGCAAAGTAGCATTATAAATACCTAATATTTTTTGATGCCTTTTATTAGAAATTAAGCCAGGTAAAACTCTTGGCGAAAAGTTGCTTGAAGCTTGATTAAGCAACACCATCACCATTGAAAAACTAAACACCATAATTGAAATTAAACCAGCAATAAAAGTGGTTAAAATGTTTAGTGCAGTATCCGTACTATTAATGATTAACTGTGGAAGATTTTCATATAAATACTGAGAAAAACCTAAGCTTTCGGCACGATAAGTTAAAAATGAAAAAGCAAGACCTATTACACTATAAAAAGTTGGGTAAAACGCAATTTTACCTTCTAACTTATAGACATATTTTAATAAACTTGCTAAATAGTTTTTCATTGAATCTGATTAAAAGCTTAAACCAAATCCGAAAGAAAATCGCCAACCTTCAACACTATTAAAAAAGTTAAAAGTACCAGCTACAGTTTCGGCAGCAGCAACAGTAAATCCTCCACCGTAATCGTTATGCCATTTTTTGGAATCATCATTTTTAAGCCATACACGACCAACGTCTCCTCCAGCAAAAAGTCCAATTTGCAATGGTAACGTTTTTGTTTTAAAAGACCCTAATCTGTAATGCACATCTGCACTTCCTGCTAAACTATGATTACCTGTAAAACGTTGTAATCTAAAACCTCTTAAACCTGTTTGACCTCCTAAATTTGCTGCTTGATAAAACACTAAATCATCACCAAAACGTATTTGTGTTCTTACATCTGTTTTAAGCACTAACTTTCTATCTGTAGTTAACGCATTGTAAAATCCTAGATTACTATCTATAAAACCGTAGGTATATTTACTGTTATTTACTTCTGTTTTTGCTCCTGCAGAAATATCAAAAGTCATACCGCGAGTTGGTGTGATTTTACTATCAAAACTTTCGTATTCAAAATCACCTTGTAAACCTGCGAAGAAACGTCTTCCGTAAAAGTCTTCTGAAATGTTTTGTGGTTGTAAAACTTCTATAAATCTGTCTGGAGTTTCTTCTACTTCTATAGCTTCAGCAAGAATACTTACACCATAATCACTACCAAAGTTACCACGTTTTGACAACCCAAAACTTGCTGCGTAAGTGCTTGTTTTTACTCGGTTGTAATCTAAACCTAAATCGTCATCAAGATTTATAGTTTCATTACCGTAACCAAAGAAATTATTTGTGAAGTTTTCACTAGTTACTTTACCCGTAACATGCAAATTCCATTCGTTAGTAAAGTTTGCAAAATCACCTCTATAATCTAAGCTAAAACCACTTGTTGCAAAGTAATATCCTGCTTTAAACTTATGTCTTTGTGTGTACGGATTTCTACTAAAACCTTTAACGGTATATGTGTCTTGAATTCCTAATAAAATTCCATCATCAGGATTATAACCAATACTTGGCGCTAAGATATTTGACTTTACAATATTTCGTTGAAAATCGAATAAATTGTTGTTATAAATATCTGTCAAACTAATTTTTGCACCTTTATTTTCTACAATTTCATTTGGTTTAGATTTGTGATCATAAACATGCACACGTCTTCCATTTTTGATGATGTACTTATCGTTGTTTTGCCCACCAATAATACGTGTAAAAATAAGGTTATTAGCTTTTCCTTTTACTTCAATAATATCATCATCATCAAGTGCGTAAATCCATAACTCTTTAGTTACCGATTTATCAAAAACTCTGTCTACGATAACGTCTGCTTTTTCGCCACCTTTATTTCTCCAAATAGTAACTTTAGTTTGACCATCTGAAATACGGTTGATTTCAATAAAATCATCTTTATCAGTTCCTGTTAGGATCACTAATTCGTTTAGGTAATTGTAGTAACGCTCTGCAATGTCTTTTAAGTTTTCTCTTCTTCCTTTTAAATGGCTTTTAATTTCATCTAAAGACTCATTCTTAGACGCTTCAGGTAATTTTGAAAATGCTTTTTCAATTACCTCATCTGTTACATTTTCTTGAATAAACGCTGCTTGCTTTAACCAAACATCTTTACCAGATTGCTGTATTAAAACTTTATCTAGTTTAACACCAGCACTATTCATCCATTTTACATCTTTTAACTTGTCATCATACACTTGTAATTGTTTTGATGCTCCTGACAAAAACCGAGTTATATCAAGAATTGCTCCATCAAAATTAGAAAACACCTGATCTCTATCTCTTGGTATTGGCTTAAACAATTTATCACCATTAGGTTGATCAAACTGTGCCCATCTCCATTGGTCTTGGTGTCTATCCCAATCACCAATTAACATATCAAAAAGCCTTGCTCTTACAAAAGCATTTTCGTCTATTTTGTACTCTTCATCTTCTCTTACTTTTGCTATGATATCATGTGTGCTTTCAATATCATCTGCATATCCAAAATTACGTTCGTGAGTGTAATTTTCTTCTGGACGTTCTTCAATCATATATAATTCACCTCCATAGTTTTTATTATAATCGCCAAGATGTTTATGTTTAGGGATAAAATAAAGTTTAGGGTTAGTGTGATATATTTTTGCTGCATCTGCCAAATCTGGCACCGCTAAAAATGCATAAGGATGTGCTGCTGTGTAGAAATCTAATATTAGTTTTTCTACCATTGTCTTATCAAAATCATCTTCTAAATAATTATCCTTAAACAGCACTGTTTGCAGGTACTGAGTGGCACTTTTGCGCAGTGCACGCATATTTAATTCTCTTCCGTCTTTAGTCTTTAATCTTATAGATCTGGTTTGATGTCCTCCTCCTTCTCTAACAATCTCTAAGCCGCCATAAAGCGTATCTAGTGTTGCTACAGGAACGTCAATTTTTGTACTGTATAAATCACGGTAACGATCACCAAAAAATGCCTCATAAACTCCTGATTTATCTGTTTCTTCTTTGGTATAAACCGAAGCTTTTATGGTTTGAGGGAAACTATCTGGCAAGGTTGAAATATCAAATTCAGGTTCACGTTTTTCAAAAATTTGATGTGTATACAATAGCTTTGGCTGCTCATTTTCTTCACCATAATAACTTACCCATGCTTCACCATCTTTATAAACTGTTAATGTTGCAAAACCTTGTCTTCCGTAAGAAAATAAACCATTTCTGCTTAATGCTGCACCAGATTCTTTTGCTCCAGAACCTGAAACAATTTGCTTAATTCCGTTGTTTTCTATGTATTGCAATGTATGCTCGTGTCCCGATGCAAAAACAATATTATCGTATTCTAACGCAAGTGTTTCTACACGACTCATCAACTCATTATACCTTTCGTTATAACGATCTTGAATAGAAACACCACCTTGTGTTCTTACTTGCACTAAAAATGATGCTAAAATTGGAACGGGTATTTTACTTTGTGTTGGATATAAATGCTTTGATTTTTCATAAAAACCACCATGTGTTCCGTTAGTATACATTGGATGATGCATCGCTACTATAACACGTCTGTTTTGTGCTTTTTTAAACTCGCCTTCCAATTCTAAAAAGAAACGTTGTCTGGTTTTAATTTCACACTCATCATTTATGGTAGGATTGTCATTCCAGTTTTCTAAGTACCATTGTGTATCAATAATAATAAGCTTTGTATTATCACCAACATCATAATCTTCTAACGGACAACCATTTTCTGGCTGAAAGGTATTCTTCCCTAAAGCATCCTCAATAAATTTCTCTTCTCGTTTTACTCCTTTAACACCATCTGCATACCAATCATGATTACCAGGTATAAAAACCATCTCTCCTTCAAAACCATCAAGACTATTAACTTGTGCTTGCAGATTGTTTTTTGCTTCAAAATAATCTTCGTCATCTTCATCTGGTAAACCAGCAGGGTAAATATTATCACCTAAAAAAACAGCGTAAGCATCTTTTGTATCTTTATTTTTGATGAAATTTTTAAACGCTTTCAGCCCTTTAGAATAACCGTCAATAGGAGACTTCCCTGCATCACCAATAAGATAAAAAGTTTGATCAATAGGCTTATCTGGAAGTGATTGAATCTTATTATCTTCATCTTTATACTGCGCTTTATATGAAGCACAACTAGCTAATAAAAATGTAATTAAAAACGTTAGAATTATGTTATTTTTTGACATAAAAAGTATTTGTGGTTAATTTTTTTGGTTATTTTAGGTTAGATTAAAAAAATTTATGAATGACTAAACTTGTTGAAAAAACAGAATCCTTTGTATTTGAACTTCTTAAAAATGAACTACCAAACACGATAGTTTATCATAACCATACCCATACAAAGCGTGTTTTTAAAAGTACAAAAGAAATAATTGAAAATTCTGAAATTAATGTTAATGATGCCGAAATTTTGATGCTTGCGGCGTTATTACATGACACTGGCTACACAAAAACTAGGGATGATCATGAAGAAGAAAGTGCAAAAATTGCAGAAGAATTTTTAAAAAATGAAGGTGCTGATCAAAAGATAATTGATGATGTTAAAGATTGCATAATGGCTACAAAAATGGTTAATGAGCCTAAGACGCAATTGGACAAAATTTTACGTGATGCAGATGCGTCTCATTTTGGAAAAAAATATTTTAATGAAGCAAGTGAATTTTTAAGAAAAGAGCTTGAAATTAATGGTATCGCTACATTTACTCCTAGCGAATGGCTTGATGAAAACATAAAAATGCTATCAAAAAAGCATCGATTTTATACAGATTATGCTTTAAAGAATTGGCAACCAAGAAAAGAGAAAAATCTTGCTAAGCTTATTAAAACTAAAAAGAAGCACAAAAGAAAAATTAAAAAGGAAAAAATTAAGGCAAAATATAAAGCACAATATAAAAACGAAAGCCCAGAACGAGGTATACAAACATTTTATAGAGTTGCTTTAAGAAACCATATTAAATTAAGTGACATTGCAGATACAAAAGCTAATATTTTGCTGTCTGTAAATGCCATTATCATATCGGTAGTTTTGGCTAATTTAATTTCTAAATTAGATACTAATCCTTACCTGACTTGGCCTACAGTGATTTTTACTGTTTTCAGTGTGATTTCTATGGTAATGTCGATAATAGCTACTCGTCCTAACGTTACTAGCGGAGAATTTACCAAAGAAGATGTCGCTAATAAAGAAGTAAACTTAACCTTTTTTGGTAACTTCCATAAAATGGATTTAAAAGAATACGAATGGGCTATAGAAGAGCTTTTAAAAGATAAAAACTACGTTTATAAATCCCTTACTAAAGACTTATATTTTTTAGGTAAAGTGTTAGAGAGAAAATATAGATTACTACGTATAACTTATACTGTATTTATGATCGGAATAATTACGTCTTTAATTGCTTTTGGAATTGCTGTAAAGAACAATCCTGGAACTAACATAGAAGACGTTTTAGACACAACTTCTGTTATTAAATCAGATATGCTTAAAGATAAAAAATCTACTTTTTATCTTTAAGCATATCTTTATAAGTAAAGTAAACATCTTCTGCTTTATCGTTATAAAGAATATCTACTCGTATTGCTTTTAAACCAGTAACACCTTGCAAATCATCTAACTCTAATATTTCTAAATTATTTGCTAAACGTTTTTTTGCTTGTAAAAACTTAACGTATTGTAAATATTCTTTTTCATCTTCTTTTTGAGAGTATACAATTGTTAACTTTCCTTTTTGGGTAATTCTCTCGTCAGTACCTTTTATATTAGCTTTATCCACTCGCTTTTTTACTACTTCATATCTTGCATTGTATGTACCATCTACATCAAAATGCTTTTCATCTGTTCTAAAACGAATAGATAACGGTTGGTTAAACACCAATATCATTGATGCTACGTCTAAAGCTTTTGGGTATTCATGCTGATAGTTGTAATACGCATTTTCCATCTCGCACATGACTTGCATTTGCCATAACCTTAGGTTATAAAGATAAATTTCGTTAAAAGAATTTTCCTTTGTAATTGACTCGCCAATGTACATGTTATGTTCTACACCATCAGTTTTAAAACGCTCAAAAAAGTGAGGATACATGCTTTGAGCTTCAATTTGCTTTCTATCTATGATAGACGCCATGTTTTTGTTGATTAAGCTAATGGTATCATCAAAGTTTTTGCGATAAAAATAAATAACTTTTAAAGTATCGTCTATCTTATTAAAGTAGTCTTCTATATCTTCCTTTAATTGCTGATGTTTATTTAGTTGAAATCTAAATATAGGTTCTATTTCTCTATTAAAAAACTGCGTTAATTTTTGCTCTGTATCTACTTTAAACTGTTGTTTTAAATGGTCTTCAAATTGATCTATCTTAAACTTAATTTGCTGGTAAATTATTAAATCTTCTAGCGTTGAAGCTTTTTCAATTATATTTTTTACTAGTTTAAGTTGTAATTGAAGGTCTTTAAGTGTTGCTTCATTTCTTTCTTTAGAAGAACCTTTCACATCAATTTGACCAAATAATGGATAAACTTTATCAAAACTAATACGTTTAAAGTTTGGGTTACGCTTACCTTCTTCTTGTTCTTTTCTAAATAATCTAGCTGCTTCTTCAAATTTCCATCTTACACTTGGATGTATGGATGTGCATTCTCTTTGTATAATGGCTTCTATTTGATTTTCTTCCTCTTCTTTTGCACGTTTTACTGCGGTCAAAATAAAAGGCATAACATCTATTAGTTTATTTGCGTTTATACTATTTAATTCGCCTTTTTTACTTGAAACTAACTCTAAAATAGCAAGTAACTCACCATCTTCTGCAATTGGCGCAAAAATGGCACTTTTTATACCTTGTTCTTTTAATGCTTTAAGTTGTGGCTCTTTACCTTGTGATAATTGATATAGTTTTTCTACATCAGAAATACTGTAGTAATTTTTATCTTTTATTAATCTATCATAAGAAAAAATACAAAGTGCTTCTTTACAATTAATAGTTTCTTGGTGATTAAGCAGGTAGCTTTTTATATTATTTTGATACGCTTGAGTAAGCGCATTTTCTTCTTGAGTAAACACCGAAAAGCCAACTTTTATATCTTTTGTATTGAATAATCGCTGAAAGACATTTTCAAAATTCTCTATAAATCCTTGCTTCTCTCTATTGTTTATTTGAATTAAAGTTGATTTTATATTTGAAATAGATTGATCGTCTGTAACATCAAACATACTAGAGATTACAAAACCATTAAATTGATAACTTTTTGGCGGAAATTTTTGTTTCCAAAGGTCTATATCATCAAAATTATCCAATAATTCTTCATAGTCTGCTTTTGTAAACTTTGGTGCATTTTCTGTTGGTAAAATCTCTATAAAATCTGCGTTATATAGCACTTTATATGTTCTTAAAATGCCATTACAATCAGGTATATCGTAATAAATTGGTCGTTTAAAATTTAAACTATAACCATAATACATACTTATAATTATTGTACAACCAAAAATATATAAGTCATCATCTGGCATGTTTTTTATTACCAAATCAAACTCTTCTCCTGCTTCTTTAAGTATATTTTTAAAACGTTGCGAAGAGGATAAAACTATGTTTTGTAATGGTATTGTTGCAAACTTTATTTCGTTTAAAGTTAAGACTTCACTAAATACATCTTGAAGTATAATTTTAACTTCATTTTGATATTCAGAAAGTATAGAATAATCTGTGAAACCTTCTTTTAGAATCGGGTTTTGTTCTGCAGTTTCTAATATAGATTTAGCTTTTTTTGCTATAATTTCATTTTCACTATTAGACAACGCATCATATTGCTCTAACAGTTTATTAAAGCCAATTTTTACAGAAAACGGAAAAGCAATACTTGTGTCTATAGTTTTTAGCATATTATTTTATTTGTGCAAAATTAAAAAATCTTAAAGCCAAAATCATTATTACATATAGATTTTTCAAATTAGAGCCATATACGTCATTTATCGTATTGTGTTTACAACCTTAATATAACAAATTTGTATCACAATAAAATATATAAACCAACTATTATTCTTTAAGATGAAAAAACATTTGCAATTTTTTTTACTGGTTGTATTTAGTCAAATTACATTAGTTAATTGTCAAGATAAAGTCGAAAAAAACACTATTACTTACACAATTACTCCAGAATTTTCTGCAAAGATTGATAAACCTGAAGTTCATTTTACAACACAAATACCTAAGGATTTAATTATTGACAAACCAATTGTTGGTAAGAAAAATTCATCTTTTGGAATGATTCAAAAGAAAGATAAAGACAGTGTTGTTATCCAGATGTATTCATTTAGCTACATCAACGCTAAACAAGAGTCTTTAAACTTTGCGAGTGAAACATTTTTTAATCAAATAAAAAGCATGTTACAATTTGGCGGTTATGAGATGATTGAATCCAAAATTGAAGAGGTAACTTTTGATGATGAAAAATATTTTGCATTACAAGCCATCGGTAAAATGAGTGACGATAGTAACCCTGCTTTTAAAGGCACTTACTTTTTTAATGTTATTTTAAAACCAAACCCGTATAGAGATACACATATTATTATGTTAATGTCTGCAAGAGATGATCAAAACATCAATAATTATGAAGATTTTAAGGACAAATTAGAGGTTTCAACTATCTGGAAAAACTTTAAATATATCCAGTAACTATTAAACTTTTACATCTAACGCGTCACGCAATGCGTTACCAACTAACATAAAGGCCATTACCAAAAACATAATACAAAGTCCTGGTAAAATTGCCAAGTAAGGCTTACCTAAAATAATATAATTATAATGATCTTTTATCATTGCGCCCCAACTTGCCATTGGCGGTTGTGCACCAATACCTAAAAAACTAAGACCTGATTCTATTAAAATTGCAGCTGCAAAATTTGCTGCGCAAATTACTATTACTGGTGCTAAAATATTGGGCAAGATGTGTTTTGTAATAATCCTAAAATCATTAAATCCTAATGCTTTTGCTGCGGTAACGTATTGCATTTCTTTTGCACTAATTATTTGACCTCTTACTACTCTTGCTACTTCAACCCACATGGTTAAGCCTACTGCTATAAATACTTGCCAAAACCCTTTACCTAAAGCTAAGGTTATAGCAATTACCAATAATAATGTAGGAATTGACCATGTCACGTTTATAATCCACATAATTGCTGCGTCTATTTTACCACCATAATAACCGGCAATGCTTCCCATAAAAACACCAATTACTAACGAAATAAACACAGCTACAAAACCTATAAAAAACGAAATACGTGCACCTACCAAAAGCCTGCTTAACAAGTCTCTTCCGTATTTATCTGTTCCTAAATGAAATGTTATTTTTTTTATGAATTGTTTTGTGGAATTATCTGTGATAAAATCAGCATTTATGGTTTTTGTTTGACCTTGTAATCCATCAGAAACATACTCGGTATAAGTTAATTGATTACCTTCTAATTTATATTTTGAAATAGGAATTTCTGTGCTTGTGTTTTTCTTTCCGAAGAAAATAATATCAAACCAATTTTGATCATTTTCAACTTCTGAAGGAATGGTTAGCATATCTACCGAAAAACCAGGTAATTTAGAGTGAATAGAGACATGCATTTGATTGGCGTTTTGCGAACTATCTGGAGCGAAAACATAAGCAAAAACCGAGATTATACCAACTAAGCCAATATATATCAAACTAAAAACGCCCCAAAAGTTTTTTTTAAACTTTTGAAGCGCTAATTGAGATAATGAGCTTGAGTTTTGACTCATTGATTATTAATCTTTTATTGTAGCTACTTTGTTAATACGGTAAGTGCTATTTAAGTCGTCTAATACGTTTAAAGCTTCTTCTACATAAACGTCTTTACTTAAATTTTCATGCCATCTTTCGCGCTTTTGCTTTAACACTGTATCTTGTTCAAATAGTTTTTGCTCGTATGGTAAAGAGCTAAAAGATAAGTCTGTTTTGTAATCTGAAATAGCATCAAATTGTTTAGCTTGTTCTTCGTTTAACTCTAATTTAGCTTTGTATTTATCATAGTTTAACGAGTAAGTATTATCGTCCATTTGCTTTTTAGCCCATTTTGCGCTTTGCTCGATAAGTTTAAGTTGCTCGTTATTTGCCATACGTTGTTTACTTTTTGAAATAGTTGCATCATAATCAAAATAACTATCCCAAACGTCGTAGTTTACTGGTGTAATCTTATCCCAAGGTAAAGGGTTTTCTTGGTCACGTTCGCCTATATCAATAAAACTATATCTATCCGGTACGGCAATATCACTTTTTACACCTTCTAATTGTGTTGATCCGCCGTTAATACGATAAAACTTTTGACGTGTTAATTTTAAAGCACCTAAATCTCCATGAGAACTATTGCGCACCATTCTGTTTAGATCAAGTACGTTTTGTACAGTTCCTTTTCCGTAGGTTTGTTTACTACCAATAATGATGGCTCTTTTGTAATCTTGCATTGCTGCAGCTAAAATCTCAGATGCAGATGCAGACAACTCATTTACCATAATTACTAGTGGTCCGTCCCAAGTTATACTTCTATCGGTATCTTTTAAGACTTCTTTTTCAGATCCTGTTTCTCTTACTTGAACAATTGGTCCATCTTCTATAAATAAACCAGCCATATCGACTACGGTTTTTAAAGATCCGCCTCCATTATTTCTTAAATCTAAGACTAACCCTTCAATACCTTCTTCTTTTAGACGTTCAATTTCTAATTTTATATCTGATGCAGCATTACGTTCTTTGTAATCATTAAAATCTACATAGAATTTTGGCAAGTTGATTACACCGTAAATTCTATCGTCTTTTTTAACAATTGAAGACTTTGCATAAGTTTCTTCAAGCTCTACTAAATCTCTTGTTACTTTTATGTCTTCTATAGTACCATCAACCTTTTTCATGGTTAAAACAACATCTGTTCCTTTTGGTCCTTTTATAAGTTTTATGGCATCATCAATACGCATTCCTACAATACTTACTGCTTCTTTTTCATCACCTTGACGTACTTTTAAAATCACATCTCCTACTTCAATTTGTCCATCTCTCCAAGCTGGTCCACCAGAGATTAACTCGACAATCTTAATGTAATCCATTTTCTTTTGTAGTCTTGCTCCTATTCCTTCTAATTTACCAGACATCTGTTGATCAAAACGATCTTTATCTACTGGCGCCATATAAGATGTATGCGGATCATACTCTTCTACAATAGTATTTACATACATAGCAAACCAGTCTTTGCGTTCCATATCTTCAATATAGTCTGTAAAGTAGTTATCCAATGCTTTTAAGGTTTCGTTTCTTGCTTCTTCTTCAAGCTCGGTTAACGATTTTGGTGCTTCGGTATTTTCTTCTTTAGCTTCGTCATTTTCTTGTTGTTCAATTAAAGTTTCATAGTTTGATAATGTATTAAACTTTAATTGTTGTCTCCATCTTTCTTTAAGCTGTTTTTTGTTTTTTGAATACTCTAAATTTTCATAATCTGCATTATATTCTTCATCTTTAGAAAAATCAAATGGTTTTTCTAAAATCTCTTTATAATAAGCTTTCGCCTCTTCTTGACGCTTAATTAACCTTTCGTGTACTGCGTTAAAGAATGAAATATCATAAGCTTTTAGCTGGTCATCTATTTCAGTTTCGTATTTTTTAAAATCATCAATATCTGACTTCAAAAAATAACGTTTTAAAGGATCTACTTGCTCTAAATAATCTTCAAATATTTCTTTTGAAAATGTATCATCTACAGTCTTTGGCTCAAAGTGAAGCTGATCTAATGCCAAAGTTATTATCTGAATTAATAATTTATCTTTATCTGGGTTATCGTCTACCTTAGTGGTAAAGCTACAAGATCCAAATGCAAGCACTAAAACTAGTAGCAAAATATTATAATTCCTTCTCATTTTCTTCTTATTTATTGGGAAATTTCTACTAAAGTAAAGAAAAAACTATGCCAATAAAATCTATTTGCACTAATTTTTTGTTAAACTGAATAAATTAGGCGGTTACAGAAGTTTTTATGTATTTTAGCAATAGGGAAAAACAAATCTAATTATGAGTAAAAAACCTTTAATTTTAGTGACTAATGATGATGGAATTACAGCTCCAGGTATTTTAGCTCTAATTGAAGTTATGGAAACTTTAGGCGATGTGGTTGTAGTTGCACCAGATAGCCCACAAAGTGGTATGGGACATGCTATTACTATTAACAACACATTACACTTAGATAAGGTCTCTAAAAAAGGTGAAAAAACACTAAAATACAGTTGTTCTGGCACACCTGCAGATTGTGTAAAAATAGCTGTAAACGAGGTATTAGACCGCAAGCCAGACTTATGTGTTTCTGGGATTAATCATGGTTCAAACAGTTCTATTAATGTTATTTATTCTGGCACGATGAGTGCAGCAATAGAAGCAGGTATAGAAGGTATACCAGCAATAGGGTTTTCTAATTTAAATTATAATTGGGAAGCCAATTTTGAAGCATCAAAAAAATACGTAAAACGTATTACAAAAAACGCTTTAAAACATGGTATATCTGAAGGTGTTATTTTGAATGTTAACATTCCTGATTTAAAAGAAAAAGACATTAAAGGCATTAAAGTTTGTAGACAAGCAAGAGCCAATTGGAAAGAAAAGTTTGACAAACGAAAAACGCCACAAGGAAAAGATTATTATTGGCTTACAGGAAAATTTGTAAATTACGATAATGGGAGTGATACAGATGAATGGGCTTTAAAAGAAGGTTATGTTTCTGTTGTTCCTGTTCAGTTTGATTTAACAGCACATCATTACATGCAGCAACTTAATACTTGGCAATTAAACGATTAAGTTTAAATATATTTAATTAATGAAATACTATATTATTTCGGGTGAAGCTTCTGGAGATTTACATGGCTCTAACCTTATGAAATCTTTACAAAAAGTAGATGCAAATGCAGACTTTAGGTTTTGGGGCGGAGATTTGATGCAAACCGTTGGAGGCACTTTAGTTAAGCACTACAAAGAATTAGCCTTTATGGGCTTTGTAGAAGTAGTGCTGAACTTACGCACCATTGCCAAAAACTTGTCGTTTTGTAAAAAAGATATAGAAAATTACAAACCAGACGTTATCATTTTTATTGATTATCCTGGTTTTAACTTACGTATAGCCAAATGGGCAAAAGCAAAAGGTTTTAAAACACACTATTACATCTCACCTCAAATTTGGGCTTGGAAAGAAGGCAGAATTAAAGACATTAAACGTGATGTAGATCAAATGTATGTGATCCTTCCTTTTGAAAAAGATTTTTATGAAAAGAAACATAATTTCCCTGTTCATTTTGTAGGTCATCCTTTAATTGATGCTATCTCAAACCGAATCCAAATTGATGATTCAGAATTTAGAAAAAATCACAATTTAAGTGACAAACCGATTATTGCATTGTTACCAGGAAGCCGAAAACAAGAGATTACAAAAATGCTTTCGGTTATGCTAAGTCTTGTAAATGATTATGAAGATTACCAGTTTGTAATTGCAGGTGCACCTGGACAAGATTACGACTTCTACAAGCAGTTTATAAAGCAAGACAACGTAAACTTTATAAGTAACAAAACTTATGATTTATTAAGCTTATCTACAGCTGCGCTAGTAACTTCGGGTACAGCAACTTTAGAAACAGCACTTTTTAAAGTACCTCAAGTGGTTTGTTATAAAGGTAGTTGGATTTCTTACCAAATAGGAAAACGTGTTGTAAACCTTGATTTTATAAGTTTAGTTAATCTTATTTTAGAAAAAGAAGCTGTTACAGAACTTATACAAAACGATTTTAATAAAAAACGTCTAAAAAAAGAATTAGACCTCATTTTAGATGAATACGAGCGTACTAAATTTTTTATTGATTATTATGATTTAGAAAAAAAATTAGGAGGAAAAGGTGCCAGTTTAAAAACAGCAACTCTTATATTTGAGTCTTTAAATGATTAGCCTTTTAATGAAAAGATCTGCTTTAATTTTATTACTACTTACCATTTTTTCTTGTGGTGGCTCTAAAAACAGACATGTTATTGTTACAAAAAAAGAGGAAGAAAAAACTACCAAAACACCAGAAGTAAGCAAACCTTCTACTAGAGGAACTACTAAAAAGACAACAGCTTCAACTGAAGTTATTGTAGAAGAAATTGACAATGCATTAATTGAAAAAATCATTAAAAACGCAAGCACTTACGAAGGTGTTAAATATAAATACGGCGGTACTACAAAAAAAGGAATGGATTGTTCTGGCTTGATGTACACTGTTTTTTCTGAGGAAGATATTAGCTTACCTCGTACCACAAGTCAGCTATCTACTTACGGAGATTGGGTAGATTTAAAAGAAGTAAAAGAAGGCGATTTACTATTTTTTGCCACTAAAAGAAATAGCAGGCAAGTTAATCACGTTGGTTTAGTTACTTCTGCGCGTTTAGGTCGCGTAGAGTTTATCCATGCTAGCACAAGTCGTGGCGTTATTAGATCTTTACTATCTGAAAAATACTGGTATTTTGCGTTTGTACAAGCACGCCGTATACTGTAATACACTTAAAAAAATTAAAATATTTCCTACAACATAGAACGAATAATCAATTATTTGTTATATTAGAGAAGTGAAGCTTCTCAAATTCAGCATAGTAAGACTAACCATCGGGTTGATTTTTGGAATCCTTTTATCAGAATTCTTACTGATAGAAATCAATTATGCATTAGTAATTCTCATCTTCAGTTTTATAATTACAACTGGTACTTATTTCATTTTTAAAAACAAATACAACAATACATTTTGGTTTGGTTTTTCAGCAATTTTCACTTGTATTATTTTAGGCATTTTTGTCTCTACAATCAACAAAAGTCTTTTAGAAAAAACTCACTTTTTTCATTTTAAAGAAGAAAATCAAAAACCTCAATTAATCACTTTTCAAGTTAGAGAATTTTTAAAACCAAATGCGTTTAGCGACCGTTATTACATTGAAATTTTAAAAGTAGATCATCAAAATACCAACGGTAAAGCATTACTAAATATTGAAAAAGACTCTACTACAAACGCATTAAAAATTGATGATATTTATGTGACTAAAACTGAAATATATGATATAAAATCTCCTTTAAATCCTGATCAGTTTAGCTACAAAAACTATCTAAAAAACCAACAAGTTTTTTATCAATTATACAGTAAAGATTCAGAGCTTTTCCCACTAAATAATGACACAAATACACTACGTGGTCATGCTGCCAACTTTAGACAACTTATCAATGAAAAGCTAAAAAAATACAATTTTACTAAAGATGAATTATCCATAATTAATGCTTTAATTTTAGGACAACGTCAAGGTATTGACAAAGATCTTTACGATAGTTACACCAATGCTGGCGCTATACATATTTTGGCGGTTTCGGGTTTACATGTTGGTATTATTTTACTCATTTTAAGTTTTGTTTTAAAACCTTTAGAACGCATTAAACATGGCTATTTTATAAAAACAATTGTCATTTTGTTGCTACTGTGGAGTTATGCCATAATTGCGGGTAGTTCTGCTTCAATTGTTCGTGCTACAACTATGTTTAGCATTGTTGCTATTGGTTTAAATTTAAAACGAACATCAAATATTTACAACACACTTGCGACTTCAATTTTTGTCCTTCTATTGATTAAACCTAGCTTTATTTTTGATGTTGGTTTTCAGTTAAGTTATGCGGCTGTATTTGCAATAGTAAGTATTCAACCTATTATAGAACCATTGTTAAAACCAAAAAATAAATTACTTAGATTACTATGGAAAACGCTGACAGTTACGGTGTCTGCGCAATTCGGAATTATACCAATTAGTTTGTATTATTTTCATCAATTTCCAAGTCTATTTTGGTTATCAAACTTGGTGATTATTCCAATTTTAGGAATTATTTTAGGTTTAGGTTTGCTAATTATCTCATTAGCTTTAATTGGAATGTTACCTGAATTTTTAGCCGATATTTTTGCTTTTATAATAAGAATGATGAACTCTTTTTTTGAATGGATTGCACATCAAGAAAGTTTTTTATTTCAGGATATATCTTTCAATGCATTTCAGGTGATTTTAAGTTATTTACTGATTTTTACCTTATATCAATTTTATTTTAACCAAAAAGCGAAATGGGTATTCTATTCCTTAGCATTAATTATTGGTTTTCAAGCAAATTTCATCTTTAATACAAGTCAAAATAAAGGCGAAAGTTTGTATGTGTTTCACAAAAGTAAATACACAATCATTGGTGAAAAAGTTGATAAAAAGCTTCAGTTATATTCTAATCTTGAAGCTGTTGAAACAAATACAATCCCAAGAACTTTTGCTGTAAAAAATAGCCTAACAATTGAAATACCAAAACCTATACAGCCTATTTTCAACATTAAAAACAAAACACTTTTAGTTGTTGATAGTTTAGGTGTATATCAAGTAAAAAAATTAAAAATTGATTATGTTTTACTTACCCAATCGCCAAAAATGAATTTAGAGCGTTTAATAGATAGCATAAAACCTAATGCCATTATTGCAGATGGAAGTAACTACAAATCTTATATTTTGCGTTGGGAAACTACTTGTTTAAAACAAAAAATCCCGTTTTACCAAACAGGAAAAACGGGAGCCTTTATAATTGATTAAGTCTTTTTACTTTTTAAACTCAAATTTAAAATTTTCATAATACGTATTGAAATCTTCTTGAGTTTTCATGTCTTTATGATCATTTTGAGCAAACATTTTTAAATATAACTCTAAACCTTGAGCATCTTTATATCCTACAATTGGCGCTAATAAATTAGCATCTTCATCTAAAAACACTAAGGTTGGAAATGCTCTAATACCAAATACACGTGATAATTGATGATTAGCATTTCTGGTTTTAGCTTTAGCTGGATCATAACTTGGATTAGAATATTTTTTTCCTTTGTAAGTTACTTCTTCATCTCCTTGCGCATTAAACTTTACAGCGTAGTAATTTTTATTGATATACTCTACAACATCTTCATTTTTAAAGGTATTACGATCTAACATTTTGCATGGTCCGCACCAAACAGTGTAAGCGTCTATAAATATCTTTTTTGGCGAAGTTTTTTGGGCTTCTAAAGCCTCTTCTAAAGACATCCAATTAATTTCTTGAGCAGTAAGGTTTAAGGCAAAAAGCATAGTAAATGCTATAAAAAATGTTTTCATGTGTTTCTGTTTTGAATTATAGTCGCAAAATGTATTCCAAATTTACAAAAAAATAAAAGCGCCTCGATATCGAGGCGCTTTTATGTTATATGTTTACGGTTATTTTACACCGTGCATCATTCGTTTCATTATAGGATTGATAATCACTAAAATTAACGCTGCTGCAAAAGGTATTATAGTGAATATTAAGAAGAATGTAGATAGCCCATATTCTTCTGATATTTGATCAATGTAACTACCTGTAATACCTCCTAAGAAGTTTGCTATAAAGTTAGCTATAAACCAAATACCAAACATTAAACCTACTAATTTAAGAGGTGCCAATTTACTAACGTAAGATAAACCTACAGGAGATATACATAGTTCTCCTAAAGTATGGAATAAATAAGCTACAACTAAAAACATTAAACTTACAGATGCTGTTTTTGCTCCTTCTGGGATTGCTGATGCTCCATAAGCTAAAACTGCAAATCCGATACCTAATAAGACTAAACCAATTGCAAACTTTATTGGTCCAGATGGATTAAATTTACTTTCCCAAATTTTAGAAAATAATGGTGCAAATAAAATAATAAATAATGAGTTAAGTACCGAGAACCATGATGCTGGCACTTCTGTTGCGTCTGCTTCAAATTCTCTTTTAAGCATCCACAATACAATACCCCAAATGATGACAAAGCTTAATCCTAACCATACATTTGACATTGCATATTTTCCAAAAGTTTGTTTAAATAGCATTGCCAAAACCCAAGTGATTACTACCATTGGAACCAATGTAATAATAGTATTTACTATCTTAAATGTATTTGCTGCACTACCTTCTAAAGCCCTATCTGTATAATCTGCTGCAAATATTGTCATAGATCCTCCTGCTTGCTCAAATGCCCACCAAAAGAAAATTGTAAATACTGCAAAAATTCCTATTACTGTAATTCTATCTCTTACTACTTTAGAGTTTTCTGCTTCTTTAGTAACATCTTCAATGTTTTCTCCAATTTCTTCAATTGTATCTTCAACAGTATCATCTAAATCTTCATATTGCTTTGGAGACAATCCTATGTTTCCAAAAATTGATTGTGCGAAATAAAACTGTAACATTCCTAAGAACATAAATATTCCAGCTAATCCAAATCCATAATGCCAACCTACTTTTTCTCCTATATATCCACATAATAAAATCCCTAAGAATGCACCTGCATTAATACCCATATAAAAAATAGTATAACCTGCATCTTTTTCTTTATCATTTCCTTTGTATAGTTGACCAACTATAGATGAAATATTTGGTTTAAAAAGTCCGTTACCTATAATTAAGAAGAATAAACCAAGATAAAAGAAGATATTAGTAAAGCCTTCTAACGCCATAGACGCATGTCCTAATGTCATAATAAATGCACCTAACACGACTGCTTTTCTGTAACCAAAAACTTTATCTGCAAGAAATCCACCGATTATAGGTGTTAAATATACTAATCCAGTGTACCAAGCATAAAGTACTAATGCGTCGCTTCTTTCCCAGCCCCAACCTTCATCTAATAATGAAGACACTAAGAAAAGTACTAAAAGTGCACGCATTCCGTAATAAGAAAAACGTTCCCACATTTCAGTAAAAAACAAGACAAATAATCCTGACGGATGACCTAAAACGGTCTTTTGATTGGTTTCTGAACCTCCAAATTTAAATTCCATAATATATAATTTAGTTAGTTTTTATTTAAAGTTTATCGCCTAAAGTACGATTTATAAAATTGGTCATTTTTGTATAAAGTTGCAACCTTGTGTTGCCTCCATAAATACCATGATTTTTATCTGGATAAATCATTAGCTCAAATTGCTTGTTAGCTTGTACTAAAGCTTCTACCATACGCATGGTATTTTGTACATGCACATTATCATCTCCTGTACCATGGATTAACAAATAATCTCCTTTTAATTTTTCTACATGATTAATTGGTGAGTTTTCGTCATAACCACTTGGGTTTTCTTGTGGCGTTGTCATGTAACGCTCTGTATAAATTGAGTCGTAATAACGCCAGCTTGTTACTGGTGCTACTGCAATTGCCATTTTAAAGACATCATTTCCTTTAAATAAGGCATTACTTGACATAAAACCTCCGTAAGACCAGCCCCAAATTCCTATTCTTGACGCATCAATATAATCTCTTTGTCCTAATAATTTAGCTGCATCAATTTGATCTTCAACTTCATATTTACCCAATTCTTTTTGGGTTACTTTTTTAAAGTCTGCACCTTTTAAACCTGTTCCTCTACCGTCAACACAAGCAACAATATAACCTTGTTGTGCTAATAGTTGATACCAATAATCGTTTGCGTTATTCCAACGGTTAGCTACTTGTTGAGATCCTGGTCCTGAGTATTGAAACATAAACAACGGATATTGTTTTGAAGTATCAAAATTAGCAGGTTTAATCATCCACATGTTAAGGTCGTTACCATTAACATTTATAGTTGAAAATTCTTTTTCAGATAATTGGTAATCTGCTAATTGATTTTTTAAATCGCTATTATCTTTGATAACCTTTAAAACCTTACCTGATTTTGCATCATTTAAAGTATATAAATATGGCGTTGATGCATTTGAAAATGTATTGATAAAATAGGTGAAATCTGCACTAAAATCCGCATTATTTGTTCCTGTTTTATCGGTTAATCTTTGTTTTTTAGTTCCGTTTAATTTTATAGTATAAACATCTCTGTTAATACTTCCGTTTTCTACAGATTGGTAAAAAATTCTATCGGTTTTATCATCGTAACCATAGTAGCTAGTTACTTCCCAATTTCCTTTGGTAACTTGATTGATTAACTTTCCGTTTTTATCATAGTGATAAATGTGATTATATCCA
The DNA here is from genome assembly GCF_037029465.1 of Mesoflavibacter sp. CH_XMU1404-2. NCBI lineage: Bacteria > Pseudomonadati > Bacteroidota > Flavobacteriia > Flavobacteriales > Flavobacteriaceae > Mesoflavibacter > Mesoflavibacter sp. CH_XMU1404-2. The sequence continues at coordinate 186,913 of NZ_JAYMEM010000006.1, forward strand.
TCTTTTTCGCTTGTCCAAATAAAGCTATCATCTTCTAAAAATGTTAAATCGAAAGTCACATCTATGTATGCTTTATCCGTTTCAGCTAAAACAATTTCAGCTTCATTTTTCTTTGCATTAATAAACCAAAGGTCTAATTCGTTTTGGTAACGATTCATAAATTGTGCACTTAACACATCTGGATTGTTGGTCCATTGGATACGTGGAATATAAAAATCGTTGTACACTTTATTTACTTTAACTTCTTCAGCTTTATTTGTTTTTAAATCATAAATATGAAGCGAAACTTCAGCATTTTTTTCTCCTGCTTTAGGGTATTTAAACACCGATTGTGTTGGGTATAAATCTTCACCATAAACATCCATTGAAAATTCCGGCACATCAGTTTCGTCAAATCTAATAAATGCTATTTTGTTGCTATCTGCATTCCAATCGAAAGCACGAACAAAACTAAATTCTTCTTCATAAACCCAGTCGGTAATTCCGTTGATAATTTTATTTTTTACACCATCAGCAGTAAACTGAGTAATTTTACCTGAGCTTAAATCTTTTACATACAAATTATTGTTTAAACCAAAAGCAATTTTTGTTCCGTCTGGAGAAAATGTTGGTTCTTGTATTTTGTCTTCGGTTACTAAAGTTGTTTTTCCTGTTTCTGTATCAAAAACAAAATATTTACCTAAAGTAGATCGTCTAAAAATAGATTCTTCTTCTGTAGCTAAAAGCACTTTGCTTTCGTCTTCACTAAACGTGTAATCTGTAAAATAAGGGATTGCATTAATATCTGCAGAGCTTACTAAAGTTTTGGTCTTTTCTAACGTTTTATAATCGTAAATATCGATAGTTGTAGCTCGATTGGCTCTATCAAAATTTAAAACGGAATACTGTTGACCGTTTTTCATAGAGTGTAACGCTTGTAAACCTTCTGTTCTAAAGGTACCGTTCCAAATTTCTTCTAATGTAATTTGCTTGTTTTGAGCCGTTAAAGCAGATGTTGCTAAAACTAAAAAAAGGGAAAGAATTTTTAATATTTTCATCTAAAATTAAATATTTAATAAAAGGTTGTCAAGTTTACTAAAAATTAGCCAAAAAACCGTAAATATTAACAGTAAATTCGGCTTAAACTATCTTTAAAAACATCATTAACATCAATTTTTACACCAAACTTAAAATGTTAACTTCAGTATAGTATCTTTGCAACTCAAAATTTAATTACATGGCAGCATTAGTTTCTGGATTTTCTAAACTATCAAAAACCGAAAAAATAGATTGGTTAGTAGCACATCATTTTTCTGAAAATGACTCGATTAAACAAGTTTTAAAGCAGTATTGGAACTCAGATGAAAAACTACAACAGCTACACGACGAGTTTATAGAAAACACCGTAACTAACTTTTACTTGCCTTTTGGCGTTGCTCCTAATTTTGTGATTAACGACAAAACCTACACTATTCCTATGGCGATTGAAGAAAGCTCAGTCGTTGCTGCTGCTAGTAAAGCGGCAAAATTTTGGCAAACGCGTGGCGGATTTAAAACTAAAGTGATTAGCACAACAAAAATTGGGCAAGTTCATTTTATGTACAATGGTAAAAAGGAAGCTTTAACCTCTTTTTTTGACAAAATTAAGTCGAAATTAATCACAGATGCCAAGCCAATAACCAAAAATATGGAAAAACGTGGTGGCGGTATTTTGGACATTCAACTTAAAGATAAAACAGAAGGATTATATAATTACTACCAATTGCATGCGACTTTTGAAACGCTAGATGCAATGGGTGCAAATTTTATCAATTCGTGTTTAGAGCAGTTTGCACAAACATTTAAAGCTGAAGCTGAAACACAACTTGCAGCACCTGTAGAGATTGTGATGAGTATTTTATCTAATTACGTACCTGAATGTTTAGTTAGAGCTGAAGTAAGTTGCAACGTTGAAGATTTAGCCGAAAAAGATATTGACCCAAACACCTTTGCCGAAAAATTTGTACAAGCCGTAAACATTGCCGAAATAGAACCTTACCGAGCAGTAACGCACAACAAAGGTATTATGAATGGTATTGATGCTGTTGTTTTGGCTACCGGTAACGATTTTAGAGCTGTAGAAGCTGGCGTACATGCCTACGCATCAAAAAATGGACAATACTCTAGTTTAACACATGCAAAAGTTGAAAATGGCGTGTTTACTTTTTGGATGGAAATTCCGTTAGCTTTAGGTACAGTTGGCGGATTAACAAGTTTACATCCTTTAGTAAAACTAGCTTTAAACTTATTAGATCACCCTACCGCAAAGCAATTAATGCAAATTGTAGCTGTTGCTGGTTTAGCACAAAACTTTGCTGCTTTAAGAAGTTTAACAACAACAGGTATTCAAGAAGGGCATATGAAAATGCATTTGATGAATATTTTAAATCAATTTGAAGCAACACCACAAGAAAAAGAAACTATAATCAATCATTTTAAACACAACACTGTTTCGCATAGCGCTGTTGTAGAACAGATTGAAAAATTAAGAGGATAAATGCAAACCTATTACAGTCACGGAAAATTATTACTTAGCGCAGAATATGTGGTACTTGACGGTGCTAAAGCATTGGCTATTCCTACTGTATTTGGACAATCACTTCACATTGAAAAAGAAGCAACAAATAAACTGACTTGGAACAGTTTAGACCATAATCAAAAGGAATGGTTTAATGCGGAATTTTCGTTTCAAAATGAAACTGTTTCAATTGAAAACACAACTAATTCTGAAGTCTCCAATCGTTTATTACAAATCATAACAGCTGTAAAACAATTAAATCCTAAATTTTTAAAAGATGAAGGTTTTAAAATTTCAACTGTATTAGAATTTCCTGAAAATTGGGGATTAGGCACATCTTCAACCTTAATTAATAATATCGCTAACTGGGCCAATGTTAATGCTTATAAATTATTAGAATTAACTTTTGGTGGTAGTGGTTACGACATTGCTTGCGCGCATAAAGACTCTGCTTTAACTTATCAATTAAATGATAAAAATAGAGTTATTGAATACGTAAACTTCAACCCTAATTTTAAAAACAATCTTTATTTTGTTCATTTAAATAAAAAACAAAATAGTAGAGATGGTATTGCACATTATAAAGCAAATAGAAACAATTTAGAAGCAACTAGAGCTACAATAAATGCAATTACAGAACAAATGATAATTTGTGAGACTTTAGATAAGTTTCAATCCTTAATAAACGAGCATGAACAGACTATTGCTTCTGTAACCAATCAAACACCTGTAAAGAAATTACTTTTTGATGACTTTAATGGAAGTATAAAAAGTCTTGGCGCTTGGGGCGGAGATTTTATTTTAGTTGCTTCAAAAAACAACCCAACTGAGTATTTTAAAAGCAAAGGGTTTGATACTATTTTAAGTTATACTGATATGGTTTTATGAAAAAAACCTTTTTCAACTTAAAATTAAACTTGTTTTTTAAATATAATCTTAGTTTCTCTAAAAAAGAAAATTTCAATTTTCATCCAATAAGTTTCAGTTTTACCTATTTTATTTTCTACATCAACAACTTGATATTTTATCAAAGGAGAACTAATCAAAATAGCAATAAAACTACTTGGTGAAACTTTAAATGGGTTATTTTTTAACATTGATTTAGTTGGGTAATTTAAATCAACTAATACTAAATTATTCTCTTCTGCAAATTGAATAGCTTCTCTCATATAACCTTTTAAAAACCTGTAAAACTTTCTAAGAATTATAAAATTTGAATAAATGATTATTAAAATAGCTACAGTAACTATAATTATTTCTTCCAAAATTAATTTACTTTTTAAAACAAAAAACCTCTTGATTTTCAAGAGGCTTTTTCTAATATTTTATTTAAGAATTACTGTACTGTGTTAGCACGGTTATCTTCTATTTCAGCAGCTTCTTTTAAGGCATTATAAAGTCTGTTTTGAACAGAGCTTAACTTTTCTGCACTTACTTGATTTGCAAATGGCTGGTAGTTTTCTAATTCTGTTGCTGGTGTCTTTTTAGTTGTTTGTACCATAAATACACCTGTATTTCCTTTTACTAAACCAGAAGTTTCTCCTTCATTTAATCCAAATGCTGTACCAACAACCATTGGCTCGTTACCTGCACCAGAAATAGTTGGATTTTTCATGTTGATAGCAACAGAAGTTCTAACATTTTGATTTTCTGCTTTAGCAAACTCATCTAAAGTTGTTGCACTTACTCTATCCATGATTAATTTTGCTTTCTTATCTTTTCTAATTGCTGGTAACGCAGTTACAGAAGCATCTTCTACACTCATTAATCCAGCTTCAGATTTTGAAGTTAATTGCGCAATTACAATTCCGCCAGATACAGGAAATCGCTTATAATCACCTACGTCTGTTCCTTCTTCAAAAGCCCAACGAACAATTTGTCTTTGGTTACCAATACCAGGAATACTTTCGTCTAATTCTTTTGCTGTCATTGGTCTTACATCGTAGTTAGACTCTTTTGCTAATGTTGCAAAATCTCCGTTTTCTAAGTTTACTTCAAAGGTAGAAGCATCTCTAAATATCTTATCGTTAGTTTCTTCAGAAGATTCAATTTTTCTAGCAATTGTTGCTACTTTTACCATATCTGAAGATCCTTTTTGACCTTCAACTTCAATAATGTGTAAGCCAAAAGTAGTTTCAACAACACCTAAATCTCCTGTTTTACCTTCAAAAGCAAAATCTCTAAATTCTGGTACCATTCTGTCATAAGCAAACCAGTCGTAACGACCTTCATTTTCTACACTTCCTTGGTCTGTTGAATATTTTGTTACAAACTCAGAGAATTTAGAAGTATCCGATTTTAATACTGTTAACAAGCTATCTGCTAAAGCTTCTGCTTCTGCTTTTGGCTTAGCATCTGCTGGTGCTCTTGTTGCACCAATAAACGGAATTAAGATGTGTCTTGTTTTAGCTGAATCTGGTAAAGTTGTTCTTCCTACTAATTTTGATAACTTGTAGTAGTTTTCTTCTTTGTATGGTCCGTAGATAAATCCAACTTCTTGGTTGAAGATAGTGTCTGCAATAGTTTCTGGTAAAGCAGATTTCTTTAAAAATCTATCGTTATATTTTATATCGTCAGAATTTGCATTAACAAAATCTTCTACGTCTGTTGTGTTTTTAAAACCAACTTCTGTACGTTTTTTGTCTTCTGCAGTTTCATCATAAACTTCTCTGTCGTTGATAAGCTCTTTTAAGCCATCTTGAATATTTTTTTCATCTTCAGCAGAAGCTTCTTCTTTAAAATATACATATTGAAAACTTCTACTAGCTTCTGTTTGATAAGACTTTTCGTGCTTAGAAATGTAATCTTTAATTTCAGATTTAGATACTGTTACGGTACTATCTGGAATAGAGCTGTAAGGTACTTGCACATACTTGATATCTACTTTATCATTAGCTAATTTGTGATCTAATTCACCTTCTGCTAACGTGGCAGTTGCACCAGCTTTTACCATATTAAAATAATCTGTTTGTAATGCTCCTACAGCTAATTGTTGCTCGTAGTTTACCCAGTTTTGGTAAGCTTGCGCCGAAGTAGATTTTAAGTTATCTATATAAACTTTTAATTTAGACTCATCAAACACGCCAGCTTCATTTAAAAATTCTGGACTAGTTGCTAATGCATTTTTTAAAATGTCTCTCATTTGATCAGTCTCGATAGATAATCCTAATTTTTCAAACTGACCTTCCATAACAGCTTCTCTAACTTTTGCATCAAATACTCGGTTCATCACTTGAGTTGATGTTGCGTTTGCGCCCATTTGTTGTTGCTGTTGCTCTACAAGATTCATAAACTCTACTCTGCTTATGTCTTTACCGTTAATGGTTGCAACAACATCTTGAGATTTACCAAATAAAGCATCTTTGTTATCAAATAAACTTGATAAAATAAATGCGAATAAGGCTAACGCGATAACCAAAATTAATACAACTGTTTTCTGTCTTATTTTATTTAAAATTGCCATTTTCTATGATAAATTTTATGAAATATAGTGGGCGAAAATACCATTTTCTATTCAATAATAAAAGCACTTTTTATAATAAATAGATAAATAATAAATTAAGCAGCTATTATCAAGATTTTCATGTAGTTGAAGCTAATCTTCTTCTTTAATTTTTAAGGCTACTAAATCTATTTTTGTGTTGGACACTTCTAATATTTTGAATTCGAAATTCTCAATAGTCACAATTTCGTCTTGTTGCGGAATTTCTTCTGTAAAGTCTACAATTAAACCTCCTAAAGTTTCGTAGTTTTCGCCTTCAGGTAAGTCAATTTTATAGGTTTCGTTAATATAATCTACTTCTAATCTCGCAGAAAACACAAAATTGTCTTCGTCTTTTTGTTCTTCAATTAAATCTACGCTATCATGCTCGTCTTCAATTTCTCCAAACAATTCTTCTACAATATCCTCTACGGTCATAATACCAGATGTACCACCATATTCGTCCACTACAACTGCTATACTTTTTCGTTTTTTGATAAGTACATTTAAGATATCTTTGATAAGCATTGTTTCTGGCACCAGCTCGACAGGCATAATCATTGAGCCTATATTTTTTGGCTTTTTAAACAAATCAAAAGAATGCACGTAACCTAAAATTTCATCTATAGTTTCTTTATAAATTAAGATTTTTGAGTAACCCGTTTCTGTAAAAAGTTTACTTAAATCGTCTACGGAATCATGAAGCTCTAGCGCTGTAATTTCGGTACGAGGTACCATAACTTCGCGTGCTTTTACTTCGGAAAACTCTAAAGCATTTTGAAAAATTTGAATTTCGGTATCAATTTCTTCATGTTCTTCAACGCTTTCCATTTGCTCACTAATATAGTTACCTAACTCAACTTTTGTAAAAGCTAGTTGTACTTGATCGCCTTCTGTTTTGAAGAATTTTTTAAGTACAACATCACTAATCCAAATGACAAAATCTGAAATAAAAGTGAAAAACACATAGAATAAATACGCAGGAAAGGCTAGTATTTTTAATAATGAATTGGCATAAATTTGAAAGAATACTTTTGGAAGAAACTCCGCAGTAAACAATATAATTAATGTTGAAATTATGGTTTGGGTTAGCAGGTTTAAGTCGGTTAATAAATAGGTTAAAAATCCGCTTTCTGAAGGTAAAAAGCTTTGAAACCATTGCACCAATAAATCTCCCATAAACAACCCATAAATAACTAATGCTATATTATTACCAATAAGCATAGTTGCAATAAATTTTGAAGGTTTAGCAGTAATTTTTGTAAGTATTTGAGCTAAAAAACCCTCTTGCTTTTTTTCAATTTCTATATGAATTTTGTTTGAAGACACGTAAGCAATCTCCATACCTGAAAAAAATGCCGATAGCAATAATGAACAAACAATAATTATTATTGAGGTTGCCATTATTTATTATTATCAAATTTATTGTTGAATTTTCTTCTAAAAAAGAACATAAATATAGCTAAAGCTGCTAAAAATAATGACAGGTATTTTATCTCTCCTGTACTATTATAGTCTGCAAACGCATCATAAACAAACAATACTGCAAATACAATGTATGCGTATTGAAAAATCTTAAATAATTTCATGTAATGAATTATAATTTAGGCTGTAAAGATACTAAAAAAGTAAAAGGTGCTACAATTATTCTGTAACTGCAAATTGACCAGTAACTCCTAAGACTTCTGCTTTATTAAAATCTCTATCAGAGTCAAAACCTTCGCCATTAGTTACATAATCTTTAGATCTAAAAGTAACAGGTAAATTTGTGAATAACCATTGCTTGGTTTGATCGTAATATAATTGCTCTGCATACAATGTATCTTTTTCTGGAGTTGCAGCAACAACATTTCCTCTTAAATCTATTAAATCTGTTTCGTTATAAACAATAGCATAATCTGAAATAATTGTTGTTCTTTGATTTTGCTTATCGTATAAGTAGAGTAAAATTCCATCAGGAAATTCGCTATAAGAAAAGTCACGATTACTATAATCGTACATTTTTGGACTAATTAAATTAGCTGCTAAACGACCAGAATCTGTATATTTCACATTTATACTATCTGAAATCCCTACGGGCTCGTTAGCAGACATATCCATCTTTTTGATGTCTTTTAAATTGCCTTTACATGCAAAAAACAAAGTCATAGCAAACGCTATGACTGAGTTTTTTAATATATGTAAATTTTGATTTTGCATTATAGGCTTGGTACTGTTACAGTTCTACCAATCCAACATCCAATACTAATTGATTTACCTGCCATATCTTTATTAAAGATTTCTGACTTAGTTGGTGCTAAACCATTGTATTTTGCTGCTGCACTTGAGTTTCCTGCTTTATTAGCTTCTTGAGCTGCTAACCAGAATACTGCTCTTTTGTTAAAACTATCTGTACCACAACTGTTGGCACTTTTTGCATACATTTCTGCTACGTGCATGTATGGGTTTTTGTTAGATGGATTTAACTTAACTGTTTCGTAAAAATATTGTCTTGCTTGACCATAGCTTCCCTTCTTCTTAAAGTTTAATGCAATTCTATACACTAAGTTTGACTTTTTTAAAGGATCTGTTTGAAGAGAAATTGCTTGATCTAAATATTTTTGCTCTCCTGTTTTAACATATAAATAGTAAGCTGAATCTGCTGTTGGTTGCAAATTGTGTTTAGTATCTAATATCTTTATAAATAAAGGATCTTCTTGACAATCTTTTTGATACATTTTATTTAATGCTCTTTGTAACCACTCAGCATTATCTTTATTAGCTTCAAAGTTTTTAGTATACAAAGGAATTAAGTTATCACAATTTGCTCTTGTTCCTAAATCTGAATCTATACCAGCAGTTACTTTACCAAAAGCATCTATCATTTGTCCGTGATACTTTTTATACTTTTCATCTCTACTTGTTAAAGGCGTACCAGCTTCTTCTTTTTCTATATATTTATTAAGTCTTCTGGTATTGTCTTCTATTTCGTATTCAATTTTTTCAGCAACATCATCATACTTATCAAATAACTGTTGAGCTGTCATTTTTTGTGCATCATATAATTCTACAGCTAATTTAAAGTAAAGATATAATCCTTTGGTGCTTGTAAAGTTTTCTTTATCTGTCTTGTATGCATTATCAAAACAATCATATAATTGTTGAGTAGTTAGCCCTAAAATATCTTTATTATCATATTTTAAAATACAAGCATCAACCATAACTTTACCAGCTTTAGTTTTGCTAGGGAAGTATTCTGCTCTATCATTCCACATATCTGTTAATTCTAAGATATATGTTTTTTTATCTTCTTTAGTCTCCACAAAACTTTCTAAAATTTTCTCACCATATTGATAAATAGCAAGATTATATTTTGCACAGTTTTCTCTTAGCCATTTAAATGGAGGATACGCAGCTTCATAATTACCAGCTTTAGCAGCTTCTGCCATTAAAGATAATTTTGTTGCACATTCTTGTTCATTTTGAGAAAAACCAAAGCTTAGACTGAAAAATAGCGCGATTAATAATGTAATCTTAGTCTTCATAATTTTAAATTTTATCTTTTTTAGTTGTATTTTCTTTTTTGGAACCACCAATCATTTAGCGACAAACTTATGTTAACATTTACAAAGTTTTCTTTTACTAAGTTAGCATCTGTTGTCCCACGTTTTCCAAATTCTACACCTATGTTTGCGTTAGAAAATGGTGTTCTTGGTGTTCCTACTGGTAATCCTACCCCAAAAGACATGCCAAACTCATTTATTGACTGATTATTAATGTTTAAACCTGTGTTTTCAAATCGTAATCCAGCTCTATAAACCGTTCTTTTCCAATAACTTGAAAATGAATTATACTCAGGAATATAAAAACCACCAATTGATAATTTAGAAGCATCTTCAAAAGTTGTTCCTGAATTAGCATATAGTGGGTTATTAAAATTACTCGTTTCTTGTAATGTATATTCTACACCCGCAAACCATTTACGTGGCTCTCCTAAACCACCACCAATACTGTATTTGGCTGGTAGTGTTAATGTAGTTTCAGCTAAATTATTTGCAGCTAAATCTATATCTATTGTATTAACAATAGTTTCAGCACCTGATAAACTACTAATTGTTATTGTTGAAATTGATCTTTCATTTTTAGACGTTAAATCAGATTCTGGGGAATATGTAGCAGACCCTTGAAATTCTAATTTTTCTGAAATCATTCCACGGTAATGCAAACCAAGATTCCAATTCAAACCACTTAAATCAGAACGATTAGTTTCTTTACTTTGGTAATTTAGTAATTGCTCTTCAGTATTGTAGGCAAATAAAACTGTACTATTTTGAATGTTACCAAAATTATAGTCAGCAGTAACACCAAAACTTAAATTTTTATTGATTTGATATCCAGCAGATAAAAACACTTTATTTAAACCACCTTCGCCTTCATACCTGTTTTCTACACCACCAAAATCTGTATATGTTTGAAGTTTATAACCTACAGAACTATAAGGCAAAAGACCAAAACCAAAACCTAACTTACCCACAGGTACAGAAAGTGCTAAGTAATCAAATGAAGTTGTATTAGATTTGTCACTACTTGAGTTTGACTCTAAATTTGAAGACGAGTGACTGCCTCCAACAGTATATTTTACTGGTCTACTTTCATTTCTAAAAGTTGATATATTTTCATCTCCAAAAGTGGCAGGATTGGTAAAATTTATATGAATACTATCTTTATAAACAGCCATTCCTCCCATACTTCTATTTTCAACAGAACCTTTAAATTTTAAACTTCCTATTCCATAAAAAGAATATGGTGATCCACCACCTTGTTGTGCTTTACTTTGAATTGCTATTAGTGCAATAAAAACTATTAAAAGTTTTTTTATCATTCGTTTAAATTGTTGAGTAAAATAAAATTCAAGCCTTGCAGCAAGAAATTTGAGTTGGCAAATATGCTACTTTTTAATTGTTTAGACAAAAAATTAGCGTCTCCACCTGTTAAAATTATTGTTAAATCGTTGTATTTTTCCTTATACTGTGCAATTACACCATCAATCTCATTTACTAATCCATTAACTACTCCACTATTAATTGATGTTATTGTAGAGTTACCAATTAAATTTTCAGGAGCTTCAGTATCTAATAACGGTAATTTTGCCGTTTGATTATACAATGCTTTATAACGCATTCTTATCCCAGGCGAAATAGCACCTCCTAAATATTCATTTTCTTTATTGATAAAATCATATGTAATACATGTACCAGCATCTATAACTAATACGTTTTTTTCAGAATATCGATCTACAGAAGCAGCGATAAGCGCTATTCTATCAATCCCTAAGGTGTTTGGTGTTTCATATAAATTTTTAAAAGGAAGTTTTGTTTGATGAGAAAGAAATAAAACTTGAAAATTATTGTCTAAATATTCTAAAACTTCTTTATCTAAATTACCAACTGAAGACACAATTACATTTTTAATTGTTTTATTCTCTTCTTTTATTTTAGAAATAGTTTCAAGTAGATCTTGAATCATTACTACTTCTTTTTTAAAGAGAAGTGCATCCTTAAAAACAGCAAGTTTTACGCTAGTATTTCCTACATCGATAACTAAATTCATACATATACCAAAAGCGCCAAATTTACAAAACCGATTTAAAATTTTTCTTAATTAATTTATAATATTGAATTTGAGCTTAATACAGCACGTAATAACAAAAGATTGAAAACTAAATTTATTTTTTCCTTTTTTTGTTTTGTCAGTTTTAAAAATGAACATATATTTGCATCCGCAATAATGCAACTGGTGCCTTAGCTCAGTTGGTAGAGCAAAGGACTGAAAATCCTTGTGTCCCTGGTTCGATTCCTGGAGGCACCACCATAAAACCCTTATAAACTCAATGTTTGTAAGGGTTTTTAAATTTAGGGTGCAAAATAGGGTACAAAAAAACCGCTACAAATTAATGTAACGGTTTAAAAAACATTTACTTAGATAAATTAAGAAGCCGTACCACTACCTAAATAAACACTATTTGATACTTGACTACCATCATCAGTAATAAAAGCCATAAATAACTCTACTGTATCACCAGCATAACTGTTAGGAATTACAACTGTTTGTGAGCCTACAGTCCTTAAAGCGCCATCTAAAATATAGATAGATTCTTTTTTAATAGGATTATAAACAATCACCATTGCTTTATCCGTTGTATTTGCGTTACCCTCTGTTGAGTTATCTGTCCAAGTAAACTCTACTTGACCTGCTGTTGTTAAATCTGTAGCTGGGTTTAAAGCTCCTGCTAATGATCCTCTACTCAATAAAGCAGTTGCATAATCTACTGTAAAGTTTGGTGCAGAACCTGTAATAGCATTATTTAAAACATAAGACATTGCTGCATTAAATTCTGTTTTACCTACTGCATAAGCCTTAAAACCTTTTCTAATAAAAGCAATATTAGGCTGTAAAAACTCTAAAGTAGTACTAAACTTATTTCTTTGGTTTACTTGCCCTTCTGTACGTGGGTTTGCAACGTTAATTGGTTTAGCTCTTATGTAGTCAATGTTTTTCCATCTACCACCAACTACTGTTCCGACTTTACCTGAAAAGCCTCCTAAAATACCTTGTGAAATTTTTCCCATTTCTATAACAATTTAAAATTAAAATTCATTTGGATTTGGTACGGCTTTAATACAATTTTAATCAATATACACCCTTATAACGATTTTTAGCTCATTTGTTTACATCATTTCATTGCTTTACTTTCTTTTTCCTTTTTATTCTGTTTATTAGGTTTTAATTGTTGACTTCATATATGCAATTTTAAGCTGGTTAATTTTTTTTAAGGTGTTTTTTAACTCATTTTCTTTTTTGATGATTAAAGCAATAGCTTTTAAATGTTTTTTTGACTTCTCACCACCATTATTGATAGCCAAACAGCCTTTTTTAAGCGTGTTAGAACAATCTTTTACAGATATAAACGGAATAACACTACCTTTTAAAGAAACCTTGTAAAATCCGCTTATTTGTAATATTGCAGATATTTGAAAAAGCATATTTTTTTCGGATTCTTTTTTTGTGATAACTACGAAACAGTTAGGACAAGGACTTGAGAGTGGTTTACCACTGTTAAGCCCTTTATTAAGGATAAAAAAATGAGGTTGCGTGTAGGATTTTCCGATTTGGTGTGTTTTCAGTTCAAAAGTTGACATAGCTATCCAATTTAAAATTGCTCGCTACGCTTCGCTACATTATTTTTTTTGAAAAGAAAAAAGATAGCCATTGATTAGGTGGCGTGGATAGGCTGTCAAGTTTTTTAAATAAAAGTTTTTTGAGGTAATAGTTTAATAATAAAGACGTATTTGTTTTAACAAAAAAGTTTTATTTAAAACCCTTTGGGTTTAAACTTTATAGCCTTGCGCGTTGGCTGTGGTAGCCACGTATATTTGCTTACTTTTTTATTTAATTACAATTATTTAAATCTTCTTCAATTATAGAAAATAAAATGTATGGGATTTTTCGTTTTTCTAAATCAAAAGGTTTGTTCTTAAAATTAGCTTGGTAGTTGCTGGATAAATTTATGTCTTTTAATTTTTCTCTTAATTTGCTGTAATAATACCCTTCACGATTTTTTAAAAATTGCTTTTGTGTTTTTTGTTGAAATTCAAAACGCTCTAGCATTTTTTTAGGATTAGAAAAGTCTAACTTTTTTTCGTCATAACTAAGTATGAAAGCCGATACAATTTCAACATACTCTGATAATGTTATTTTACCAGCGCTTCTACCTTTTTCTAATGTTCTAGATTTATATTTATTATCAAAAAAGAAATTAAGCCAAGGATTGAAAATTCTTGGATGTGGATACCCTAATTCTTTTCTAGTATTAGCCAATGTGAAGGTAACATTTTGGTTTATGTAGGCTATAAAACTATCCTTATATACTTCTGGAATTTTATTACTATCTGATACTGATTTTACAATATTTATATTATCATGTATTTCTTTGGATATATTAGCATTAGATTTAAATACTTCCAAATTTTGTAAGGTTTCTGTAAGGTTTGATGCTTTGTTAAAAGTATCTAAAACTGCAAATAACGAGTCTAAACTAAATTCTGCTAATAGTAGCTCTTGTAAGTTATTATCTTTTTTTGAAGTTTTAAGGATTTCTTTAAAAACTTCTCTAGCTTTTTCTTCTGAACCATATTTTTTTATAAATAAATCTTCTACCAAACTTAAGTTATCAAGTTTAGCTAGAAGTATTTTATTATCGTCAAAAAGCTTTTTAAAATCTATCATTAAACAAAAATAGCAATGCTATTAAAACATTGCTATTTAGTTTGGAAAATTTATAATAACATAATAATTATGATATCACTGTTTAAAGGTAATATATTATTTTCTTTTAGGCGGAAAATTAAACCGCTTATCACCAGATTTTACACCTATTTTTTTGCTTGGCAAATTAGGTACTAATTTATTTGTTTTAGGTTTAGGATTACTCATTACTCTTTAGGATTTGATTAATTTTCTTCTCTAGAATGCCAATATTCATCATTATTAGGGTTTAGTTGGTTTGCATGATTATCTAAATCTGCTTGTGTTGGCTCGTCTTTTTTTACTTTAAATTTTCTCATTTTTTTAAGATTTATAATTAATATACTACAAATCTACAATGGGATAAAACTGAAATTTTATAAATAATACACGATTAATAAAATTTCTAAAAAACTTTAAAAACGACCTTTTTTTAATTTAATGACTGCACCGAGCGTGGGAGGATGTCGGCTATTTTACATAGTTGAGTTGTGTGACAAAATTGTTGCGCTTATGCAATTTTGTTACATAACTACCAATTATGTAAATATAGCTTTGGGGAGTTTAGTGTTTTTATGAATAAATAATTAAAAAATAGCTTATTGCAGTTTGGTTTGATTTTATGAAAAACCAAAGCTGTAATATGCTATAACCTATAAGATAAAAAAACGCTAAACTTGTAAGGCGCGCGGAACAACACAAAAGACAGAGGGTTTTTGCTTTTTCGCAAAAAACTGGGTTTTGGGTTGTGTGGGATTGTTACTTGTTTTCTAAATGATTAAATAGACGACGTACTTTCATTCTCCAACTTATTCTTACTCTTACCCAACTTTTACCTCCTTCAACGATTAAAATAGTATCATTGGAGTGTATCGGTTTAATTCTGTTTTGCTTTACACTGCCATCAAACTTCAATAATAAATTAGGGTTTTGAGTAGGACATTCTTCTTCGTCTAAATCAAAAATATTTTGATGTTCTTTTTTATTAAACTTTTCTTTTTTAGCTTTTAGCATTTCAAACAGATTTACGATGTTTATTTGTTCAGTAATAAAATCTAAATCGTAAATATCTTTTTTAGCTGCACGACTTGAACCGCTAATTAATTTAAATAGCCCAATATCTTTAGTTGTTACTAACCTTACCTCATCAACAATTTCAATAGCGTCCATCATTTTCATATTTTGAATAATTTCTACTTTTATTTTTTCACTTTTAGTAGTTATCCAAAATCTAAGGTATGTGTGTTGTTCACTTTCTTTATCTACAGGATATTCTAAACCTGTAATATTAGCTTCACCAAAAAAGTTTTTTACTTCTGCTTCAATAGTTTCAAAATGCTTAATCCCTACTATTTCTGGGCAAAATAAATCTATATCTTGTGAGTGTCTGTGATTAAAACGGAATGCTAAATTTGTACCACCTGCTAATGCGAATTGTGATAAACTTGGTAATGACTGTAGTTGTTTTATGGTTTGTAAGAGTACTGGAGATACTGCACTCATTAACTAAAATTTATAACGTAAAAAGACTGGTTTATTGTAACGTTGTGCTACCATACGACAAACATTGTTACTTATACGTTCTTTAGTATTTTTTAAAACGTTATAAATCTCGTTAGGTGTATATGTTCTTTCTAAGTTAGAAATATCTTTAAGAAAACTTTCTTTAGTTGTAGCCAATAACATTCTTGGGATAATAAGTGCTTTATCTTGTTTAGTAGATAATTTACTTCTATCCATATCCCAAAACAGGTGTTTTCGAGCAATATTAGTTATATTGGCTTTAGTTTTCAAAAGTGGTATTTCTCAGTATTGGTAAATAATTAATTACAAATGTACAAAAATGTATTTATAAAATACACACTTTAGCATTAGTTTATGTATATACAGCAAGATCTATACCATTAATAGTTAAAACATTAAAAGATAAAATACAGTTAATAAACCTATCTAACACTATTATAAAAGAGAATAAAAGAAGCTATTAATAATGGGATTGAAGCTAACACAACAAACTTATAAATCAAATATCTTTTATTAGACCATTTTAAGATTGATTTATTATATTTAATAATCTTATTAGTGTAATAATTAATAGCATCTTTAGTATCTAGCTTACTAGTTAGTTTATGAATGTTAGAAATATCCTTGTCTAATAATTCCTCATCAGTTATAAAATCAATATTATCCATGTAAGAAATAAAGCTTTTTAATCTATAATATTTATCTTCGATTGTCAAAGACAAAACTTTTTCTTTATAAGTGTAAACAAGTAATAGTACCTCATTAATAGATAACCAGACAAATAGTAAAATATAAACGTATTTAAATAAAAGATTGTTAAGAATTAAATCCTCTAAAAACTCAGTAGATTGAACAACATTATTGATTAAATATAAAAGAATAGCAGAGTTTATACCTAATAACCATGAATTTATAATATTACTTTTTTTTGTTAGCTCTAAAAATTCTAAAATGCTTCTGAAAGTATTTGTATTAATTTTTTTCATACTACTTATTTGATCAAATGGTTGTAACACTAAAACTAAACTTTAATATCCTTGAAAGTTTCAAGAAACCATTCTACAGATTTATTGCTTTTTCCAAGTTCCTCCTCTAGCAAACTCAAGATATGCCTTGTATCTTTTGTAAGCAGCTTGTCTTTCTTCAAAACTGTCTGATATTCTCCTAATTTCAAGTACTGATGTAATTCCTTTGGACAATTCTTCATCTCCTTCGCCATCTTTATTGTTAATTCTTTCAATAATTGCTTCTTTAATTTTGTCATGCTTAAGTTGAAGCTCTCTGATTTCTTCTTTTTCAAAGTCTCCAAAGTTTTCAATTTCTGATTCAATATCTCGTTGCTCTCTTCTAATTTCTCCATCTTTTGATTCAAAAGCTTTTTGTAGTTGAACTCTTGACTCTTCAAACTGGATTGGTAATTGTTTGATATCGTCTGAAACTCGGCTTGCATCATATCCAATTCTTCTTGAATCTCTATCAATTTCATTTCTTCTATGTTCAATTCGTCCTCTAAGTTCTGCTTCAGCATCTCTATAGAAATCTTCACCTTTGAATTTTTCTGACTCGATTTTAATAGCTGATTCAAGTCTGCTTTTTTCTTTAAGATATCTTTCTTCCAAATCTTTACGGTTTCTTTGAAAATTACTTTCATCTGATTTAAAGTCGTGTAATCTTTGTTCAAATTCTTCTCGTACTTGACTCTCAAATTCTCTTTCCAATCGTTCCAATTCCTGTCTTTCTGTTTTTGTAGCTCTCTCAACTCTTGATATCTCAGATTCAAAGTGGTGTTCAGCTCTTTTGTACGATTGCGAGTCCATAATTCGTTTAACTGATCGTATAAGATTGCTAATTTGGTTTGCTCTGCACTTGTAAGATTCTTCGAAAATTCTACTCTGCTCGTCATCAATTTCCCATACTCCGCTACTAGATGACTTGGAAGTGTAAATATAGTTGGTGTTTGCTTCGACTTCATTATATACCCATTTAACTTTTGTACTTGATTTTAATGCTTTTTCTATTTCTTCTTCATTTTTTTTTGGTATTATTATTTGTACTGTGTTTAAACCTAAACGTTTAAGTTTGGCTCGTTTTTCATTATCGATTTTATGCGTCACTACAAATTCTACCAATAAAATAGGTTCTTGTTTTTCATTAAAGAATGATATATCAGGTCTAATTAACAAATGTCTTTCTTCAATATTTGGATTTTGACCATATCTTACATTACACTCTTCATCTTCATAAAATGTTAATTCTGATTTTACACTAAAAGCTTGAATAGTCTTTGATTGTTCTAGTAAGTTTGGTGCACCATCACTATTTTTAGGTGGATATTTATATATAGCTGGTACTTTTAATTGTCTTAATCTTTGAAGAATATCTCTTGCTATAAGCTCTCTATATTTTCTATTAGCAACTACACATTCTGTATTGTTTTTATCTACATCTTTAGCATGATGTCTAAAATAGTGCTCTCTAATTTGACCTTTTACAGCCTGCATTTCTTTTTTGCAACCTAGACAGTAATATCCATTTAAACCGCTTTTAGCTTCTGAAATATGAATATGTTTTATAAAATCATCTGTAAACGCCCAATCTGTCTGAAAATCCTTATTTGATTCCTTACTACTCATATTCGTCCTAATTAACTATTCTCAACAATTTGGATTTCTTCATCAGTTAAGCCATAAAGTTGATATACCATAGCATCAATTTCTTTATCGGTTTGGTTGATTTGGGTTTGTAAGGCTTGTGCTTTTTGTTTGTTATCTTCAAAGAGGTCTAACCACTCAAACTCGTCTTTTTTGGTTAGGGTTGGTATTTCTTCTAAACCATCTTTAACACGTTGTTTGTTATTGGCTTTTATGGCTTTATTAAGCTCTTTTATAAAGTCTCCAAACTCTAACTCGTGCCAGTTTTGTAGTTTTTTGGAGAGTTTTTCTAATTGAAATTTTGAAGTAAGGTATTTTTGGAATGTTATAACAACTTTTAGTAGCCGTATGTTTAAATTCAGAATATAATCAGCGGTTTTTACAAATGTGTTCTCCTTTAATTTTGATGGTAGAACTACAGGAATAAGTTTTAGGTATTGTATTGGAATTTTTGGAAATAGCTTTTTTACTGTTTTAAATTTTGTTTCAAAATATAAATTTATCAATTTACTGTTAATTAAAATGGAAATAAACTTCAAGTCTATATCTATCTTATTTTTTAACTGTACATTATAAACATCACAAACATTGAAAAGACCTGTATCGTCATAACAACTAATAATGTCATTACCAATTCTTCTAATTAGTATTTTCTCTTCTGTATAAATAGATTTAGGTTTATAAATTTTTAAATCTTCCTTATTATAATTAACATATTTATCTTGATAATTAATTACATTTCTTGAAAGGTCTCCACCACAAATTATGGGGTAAGGAAATTGTTCTGTTTTTATATCAGAAACATTTTCACTTTTAAAACCAAATTCAACACCTCTTGAAAAGTTTACTAATTCGGATAAAAGAATTGATTTTTTTTCTATTTTTTTTGACAATTTCAAATGAGCTGGTTTTAAGTAAATATTAAACATATTACCTTCTAAAGTCCCAAAAATAGATTGCTCTATTTCTTGGAAATTAAAATCTTTTGAAGCTACTGAAACTACATTATTATCTATTGTATTTTGATTATTTAAAATTAAAATACCCGAATCAACTGAAGCATCTGCAAAGACATTTTCACCTAAATCAATTATAACTTCTATTTTATATTTCAACAAGAAATCTCTAAGACTTTTGAATCCTATATTAGTTAGAAAAGAACTAGGTGTAATAAACCCTAAATAACCTGATGATTTAAGTAAATTAGTACCCTTTTCATAAAAGTAAGCATATAAGTCAGAGCATTTAAATGTTATGTATTTTGAAAAGTAATCTTTACTATTTTGCACATAAGGCGGATTCCCAATAATCACATCAAACCCACCTTTTTCAAATACTTTAGGAAATTGAGTTTCCCAATTAAAAGCCTTATCTCCTGCAACCGCTTTGCTATCTATTAAAGAGTTACCACATTTAATATTGCTACTTAAATCGTTTAGTTTTCGTCTTGGTTGTGCGGTACGTAACCAAAGTGATAGTTTGGCTATCTCTACAGACTCTTCGTTTAAATCTACACCATAAATGTTGTTTTCTAGTATGGTATTTTCTATATCAGGGAATTGTAAACCACCACCTAATACTTTGGTTTTAAGCTCATCTATATATTGGTGCTCTGCAATTAAAAAGTTTAAAGCTTGATTAAGGAATGCACCAGAGCCACATGCAGGATCGCAAATAGTTAGTTGTAGTAACCAATTACGATAGGTATCTAAAATATCTACTAATTTGGTAATGGTAGCTTTTTGTCTATTCTTACGCCCTTTAAAATATTCTTCTTCTTTAAAGCCTAGCTCGGTTTTCTTTTCTTCACAAAGTTTACCAACAGTATTTTCTACAATATATTTTGTTATGTATTTAGGAGTGTAGAATACACCATCTTTTTTACGTTTTGATTTTTGTTTATCGAAGTCTGCACCTTCAATTTCTGCATTAACACTTTCTATTTCGTTTAAAGAGTTTTCGAAGATATGACCTAGTATGTTTACATCTACTTGACTCTCAAAATCGTAAGCTGCTAATTTACTGGTGTGTTTGTATAATAAATCGCTATCTATATCTAAGCTATCTAAGGTTTTATCTTCTTTAAATAAACCACCGTTATATGCGTATATTTCGGCTCTTTTGGTTGTTCCTGCTCTTCCTGTATCTAAAAAGTTAAAGTATTGTTTAAATAGTACGTAAAGCGGTCTATCGTCTCCAAAATCTACATCTGCTTTCCACTTGTCTAATATTTGTTGTGTGCTATTTGGTGGTAGTAACCCTCTATCTTCTGCAAAGAAAATAAACAGGTAACGGTCTATTAATTTTTGTGATTTTTTAAATAGTGTTAGCTTAACGTTTTTTTCTAGTTTTAAAAGTTCTGCTTTTTCTTCTTCTGTTTGATGAGATTCTGAAACAAGTTCAGAATGACGTAAGTTTTTTAATTTACTTGCATTGCGTTTTACGAGGTCTCTAAATAGCTCTCGTTTAAATAGTGAATAGTCTTTATAGAATTGCTTTGTGATTTGTTCTTCTTCTACAACAGACTGCTCTTTAATTTTTAGAGGTGTGTTATTTAATACATTGTCTTTTTGTAAACAGATGTATAATAACTCAAAACGCTCTGGTGTAAGCTCGAATAGGTTAAACTCTTCAAACTCGGTTGCATCGTTAATGTAAAACCTTAGTTTTTCAAAGTTAGAGGTTATAACATACACGCATCCTTTTTGATTAGCTTTATAATCGAATGCCTGTTTACGTATGCTTTCTAAATCTTTAGTGTTAGTACCCTTTAATTCTATAACACCAATAGCAATATCGTTATCTAATATTGCACCATCTGCTTTACGTGCATTGTTTTGGTTTTTATACTCTGCTACAAGATTAAAGTTAGCTTTTGGTTTAAGTGTATAATCTAATACATTTACAAATAGCTCTGTAAGGAATATACCTTGATATTCTTCTTCTTTAGAGCTACGTATATTATCTTGTATTGTAGGATTTAGAAAGTACTTTTTATATTTAGAATAAGCTTTATTTATAGCTTCACTATCTTGTAATTTTAAATAGTGTTTTAATACTGATGGTTGATATAATGACATTAATAGCTTTTAGTTTAATGTTTAAAAATATAAATATATATTGATTTAGAATATATCTTCGTTGTATTTATTATTATATATAGTTTATGTATTACTATATGGTTTAGTAAATGAGTATATATTCCCTTTATTTATGTTTACAGAGATTTACGCTTAGTAAAATAAAAAAGAGGGAAAACAGTATCAATACCTTGTAAACGATACCCTTTATCTTTATAGACTAGATTAGGTGTTTTATCGTTATATTTTAGCCAATGTAACATAGATTGTTTATTAACTTTTGTTTTAGAATAGTTTTTTTTAAGATAAATTAAACCTTTATTATAAGCTAAATTTTTTAATCTAGATGCAGTTGCTTTAGACATATCAAAAAGTGCTTCTACTCCATTAACAGAAACAGGAGCTGGTTGTTCTTTATAGTTAAACTTAGGAGACAAAAAATGATAGGTACTTCCCTTTAACTGTACGCTTTTTTGCTTCTTAACTTTTCTCCAAAAATCTTTATGGAGATAACCATAAATTACCGCTCCTGTTATAGCTTTAATTTCTGTATAATTATTATAATCTACTTTACATGCTAGTCTTACTTCCCAATTATTTTCTATTCTTATTTTATCAAATGATTTGATGCTATAAAATTTAGTTTTAGAGTTATACACCAACCATTGTTTATCTATTAAAAATTGAAGTCGGTTTTTTAAAGTTTTACTACTTACTTTTTCTAAGTAACTAATAAATAAGATTTCTTGATTTTCTAATTTTATCTTACCGTATGGATGTAATAACTTTAAGAGTATAAATAGCTTTAAATTGTTAGAATATCTTTGTTCCTGTGCATTTATAAAAAACTCTATAGGAACACTAACACTATTTACATTTCTTTTTTTTTATTTGAATTATAATTATCGTCTATTACTTTTTGTAAATCTGATAGCTTGTAATAGATTTTAGCCTTAATCTGTACGTAAGGTAAAATACCTTCTTCCCTCCAATTAGAGGCTGTTTTAGAGCTTATTTTAAATAGTTGCATGATTTCTGAATTATCAAAAATTACATACTCTGGATTTGAATTTTGTTTTAGATTTTGAAGTTTTAACAATTGATCTAATCGTTGTGTTATTTTATTTAAACTATCGTTAAATGGGTGTTGAAATTTTGACATATCTTACTTGTTTTGGTTATTAATTCTGATTAATGCTTGTTCTAATTCGGTACGTTTATACCTTATTAGATTACCTAACCTGTAAGGGTTTAAGATGCCTTTTTTATTCCAATCTGTTAAAGTAACTAATGATACTTTAAGGATTTTTGCAGCCTCTTTACGCGTTAAATACTCTGTAGGTTTTACAGGTTGGAAGTTTTTAGAAAGTTGTTTTAACTCTGCTCTTACATCTGATAAGATGTCTTCTTTTAATTGTGTTGGTGTAATACCAAATACTTGTGTGATTTTACTTTGTTCCATCGTTTAAATTTTTAATTATTCGATGGTACAAAACTATTTAGCTTTAATCGTTTTTAATGTATTGGAGTAACTCCAAAGGATACTCCAACCCTACACCATTTTATCTAAAAGCTCATCAATTTTGTCAATATCTTTTTGGTAGTTTACGCCTAATTCACTAGGTTTCTTATCTAACTTCTGGATAGCTGTTTTTATATTTTTATCATTAAGACCAACGATTAAACTTATTAATTCTGATTGTTTAACTTTTGATGCTCTTTCTATTTTTGGATGCGTAAAGAAACCTATTTCTTGCAGTAATAAGACAATTTGATTTATGGATAATTGTTTTGCTTTATTAGGAGATTGTTTTGTATTTGCTTGTGTTTTATCTGTAGTTAATTTTTTAGAATTAGCAAATTGTATAATTTTTTGTGCTTCTAACATACAAGCGTAGCAATAAAAGTCTATTTGTATAGATAATAAATTATGCTGTTCTTGATGTGTCATGTGTGGCATACCTTGATAATAGGTTTTTAATGCTATATTTAATTCTTTATTATTAAATTTTGGAAACTCATTTATATCAACTCCGTATTCTTTTATATGTTGACTAATTATATCTTCTGAAATATTAGCATAAGGTGTTTTACTAATCTTGCCAATTACGTAGTTTAAATAATCTTCTTTTTTATCCTTATCTAAGATTAATAAGTTTTCGGTAATTTCTGATTCTAAATAAGGTGTAAAATGTGTTATACCATTATCATATAACTGCATAAAGGCGTTTTGTTTTACAGCTCTTTCATCACTAATTTCTTTACAAAAAGTTATTAGATATTCATCCTTAAAAGGTTTGATATTTATATTAGTCATATCATTTGATTTTTTAGAATCTGTGTTCCTTTTTGACTTTAAAAACATTATTAACTTATTTGCGTATGTCAAACAATAATAGTTTAAAAAATCACTTTGCAATAAAAACGCTTTATCCTTTTCTGGAGAATACGGAACCATATCATTGTAATGAGCATCTAAAACTTTAGCTATTGGTTTACTATGATCAAGTTCTTCTAATTCTTCAAGCGTAGTATTATATTCATCTAACCATTTTTGAATATTTTTAAAATGGATTTCTTTAATATAATCTTGTTTTTCGACTTCATTTATGAGATAATCTAAATAATCGTTTTTACCCTCTTTTAAGTTAAAGAGTTTTTTTAATACTTCTGACTGTATTTCTTTTAGAAGTGTTTTAAGTGTTCTAGAAACACCGTAAGCTGTAGATGTTTTTAAAATGACTTCATCACTAAGAATATTACAAAACCTATCGAAATAGTAACTGTCTTCCATTAATTAGAATTTAAACATTAAAGAAACCGCTTTTAATGATATGAGAAGCTCTTTCTTCATTTTTGATTCTAATATACTTATAAAATTCTTTTTCTGTAGTATGACCGCTAAAAAGCATAATATCGAATACATTCATACCTGCCTTATATTTATTACTGCAAAAACTACGTCTTGCTGTATGTGATGCTATTAAATTGTATTTAGGTATCATTTCTGTTTGAAAAACACCACCTTTTGTAAACTCGCATTTAACTAAATCATTCCATTCTAGCATTTGCCCTACTTGCTTAATGTAATCGTTTAAATCTTGCTCTGCTATTTTTTTAGGTGGTTTACCGTTATGCCTTTTATTCATTATCTCTTTAATCTCTTTTGTTACAGGACAATGAACCGTGCGACTGTATTTTCTGTTTTTTTTCTGACGTATCTTAAAACAATCGTAACCGTTTACACTAACAATATCTTCTGACTTTAAACCATTATAATCACTAATTCTTTGCCCTGTGTAACACCCTATTAAAAAAACATCTCTTGCATGTTCTAGCTCTGGATACTTAGACAAATCTTTGTTATGCATTTGTTTTATTTCATCATCTGTTAAATAGATTTCTGTTGTGATTTCCTTCTTTACTTTAAAATCGTCA
The DNA here is from genome assembly GCF_037029465.1 of Mesoflavibacter sp. CH_XMU1404-2. Taxonomy (NCBI): domain Bacteria; kingdom Pseudomonadati; phylum Bacteroidota; class Flavobacteriia; order Flavobacteriales; family Flavobacteriaceae; genus Mesoflavibacter; species Mesoflavibacter sp. CH_XMU1404-2. Next base: position 211,906 of record NZ_JAYMEM010000006.1, read on the forward strand.
CTTTTAAAACGTTGGTTTTTTGTATAACCCTCTATTAACGCATAATTTAAAAAGGTTTTTAAAGTCTTTATATGTTTACCTATAGTATTTAAAGAGTAGTTATTGCTTTCCATAAAACGATTGAATTTATTATAAAAATCCATATCAATATACTCGAACATTAAAGTTTCCTTATAGTGCTTTTGGTATTCTTCTAATCGCTTTTTGGTTTGTTTATATGAGCGTATAGTAATATTTGAAATTTCACCCTCTTTTGAGTTTATAAATTCATCTATCACTTGAAAAAAAGACAAACCTGTTTTGTTTTTTACTTTATGCTCTTTTACCTTATTTGTTTTTACATCTAAAGCGTATTTTAAGAGGTGTTTAGGCACTTCTGAATGCTCTTTTGACAATTGACTATACTCATCATATAAAAAGCTTTCTAGGTCGTTTAAATGCGTGTTTATCTCGTCTTTATTTGTTATACTGTTTTTAATCTTAACTCTTTGCTTGTTAAAATCCCAATCATCAAAACAGCTTTTATACCCTGTTGAGTATTTAAACCTTTGATTACCATAAGTGAAATTTAAGTATATTAGACTTAATTGCTTTTTGTTTTCTGATAGTGTCTTATTCGATTCCTTAAAAGCGAATCTAACTTTCCCTTTGGTTCTTGTAAATGTAGTATTCATAATAGCTTCTTTAATATGAAGATACAAAAAAAGGGTGTAAAATAGGGTGCAAATAAGAAATATTTATTAATGATTTTCTTAATAAAAACCTATATGCAGAAACGATAAAAATCCCTTATTTACTGACACTAACAAAGGTTTTGATAAAAAACACAATGATTTGAAAAGGATAATAATAGTACTGGAGGCACCACCACTAAAAACCCGAACAAATTGTTCGGGTTTTTTGGTTTTATACACTTTCATTTCTTGTAAAACTCTCATTTCCCGACTTAAAAACTTCATTTTAACAAAGCGTTAACATTATTTAGAATTAAAATAAATAGGCTGATTTTTAGATCATTTGTAGTATTTTACTTAAAAAAGTAAATAATTCGCTATATATTAGGATGCTATAAACTAAACTAACAATAAACTAAACTCACTCTCATGGCAAATGTTTTATGGTTACAAGGAGGCGCATGTAGTGGTAACACTATGTCCTTTCTTAACGCTGAAGAACCGACTGTGGTTGAACTAATTACAGATTTTGGTCTAAATATCCTATGGCATCCTACTACAGGATTACAAATAGGTGACCAGGTTCAAGACTTATTAAAAGATATTATTGCTGGTAAAGTTCAAATGGACATTTTAGTTTACGAAGGTTCCTTAATAGAAGGACCTAACGGAACTGGTTCTATGAACTTCTTTGCAGATCGCCCAATGAAAGACTGGATTAAAGAACTTTCTGAAGTAGCTGGATATGTAGTAGCTGTTGGCGACTGTGCAACTTGGGGAGGAATTCCTGCAGTTCCACCAAACCCAAGTGAATCAACCGGTTTACAATTTCACAAAAAAGAAAAAGGTGGCTTTTTAGGTGCTAATTATGTATCTAAAGGTGGTTTACCTGTAATTAATATTCCTGGTTGCCCAGCGCATCCAGATTGGATTACTCAAATTCTTGTTGCAATTGCTGTAGGAAGAATTGGAGATGTAAAAATTGATGATTTCCACAGACCTAAAACTTTCTTTACAAACTTTGTGCAAGATGGTTGTACCAATGTTACCAACTTTGCTCAAAAAGTAGATGGTAACTTTGGAAAAAGAGGTGGTTGTTTATTCTACGAAGTTGGTTGTAGAGGACCAATGACTAGAGCTAGTTGTAATAACATCCTTTGGAACAGACAATCTAGTAAGACTCGTTCTAACCATCCTTGTTTAGGATGTACAGAACCAGGTTTCCCGCATCATGACTTGAAAAAAGGAAGCGTGTTTAATACTATGAAATACTTAGGCGTATTACCTAAAGAAGTTCCTACAGGAAGAACAAAATTAGCTTATTACTTAGAGGCTGGATTCCAAAAAGTGATGCCTAAAAATCATCCTATAATGGAGTCTTCTAAATAAAACTAACAACTAAACTCAAAGAAATGTCAGTTAAAGAATTAAATATATCACCTGTTGGTCGTGTAGAAGGCGATTTAGATGTAAAAGTTTATATCGACAACGGTAAAGTTACACGAGCACATACTCAAGCCGCTATGTTTAGAGGCTTTGAAAAAATTATGGAAGGTAAAGATCCGCAATCCGGACTTATAGTAACACCTCGTATTTGTGGTATTTGTGGTGGATCGCATTTATATTGCGCATCTTCTGCATTAGATACCGCTTGGGGAACAGAGCTTACACCAAACGCACTTTTATTAAGAGCAATTGGTCAAGCTACAGAAACTATTCAAAGTATACCTAGATGGTTCTACGCTATTTTTGCGACAGATTTAGCAAACAAAAAATATGCAGACAAACCACTTTATAAAGAAGTAGTAAAACGTTGGTCTGCTTATGTTGGAAAAACATTCCAAATAGGTTTAACAGCAAGTGGTTTACCTGTTCAGGTATACGCTTTATTTGGCGGACAGTGGCCACACTCAAGTTACATGGTTCCTGGAGGAGTTATGTGTGCACCAACATTAAAAGATGTGACTAGAGCACACGCTATTATGGCACAATTTAAAAACGACTGGTTAGAGCCAGTTTGGTTAGGTTGTACTATTGAGCGTTATTTAGAGATTAAATCTTGGGATGATATGCTTGCTTGGTTAGAAGAAAGCGATTCTCATAAAAATAGTGACTTAGGTCTTTATATTAGAGCTGGATTAGAGTTTGGCTTAGACGGTTTTGGAAAAGGCGTTGAAAAATTCTTAGCATTCGGTACATATCTACATAAAGACTTATACAATCACCCAACTATCGAAGGTCGTAATAAAGCTTTAATTAGTTCTAGCGGATTTTTTGATGGTGAAAATTGGCATGAATTTGACCACTTAAAAGTTAGTGAACACGTTAAGCATTCTTGGTATAATGATCAAGAAGACGGTTTACACCCTTGGGACGAGCCATTACCAACACCTGCAAAATCACAAACGTTACACGATTCAGATTTCGACGGTCAATACTCATGGTCTAAAGCACCAAGATACGATGGTCATGCAGTAGAAGCAGGACCAATCGCTCGTTGTTTAATGAATGGTAATCCTAATAATTTAGACCATCAAATTAAAGATCCTTTCTTTATTGACGCTTACAGAAAATTAGGTGGAGCTAGTGTATTTACAAGAGTTTTGGCTCGTGTACATGAAGCGCCTAGATTATACAAATTAATAGACCAATGGTTATCTGAAATTGATTTAGATGGCGAATTCTATATCAAACCAGTTGAAAAAGACGGCAAAGGTTTTGGAGCAACAGAAGCTGCACGTGGTTCTTTAGCACACTGGGTAGAAATTAAAGATGGCGTCATTAAAAACTATCAAGTTATGGCACCAACAACATGGAATGTTGGACCAAACGATGCCGAAGGCAATCCTGGACCAATTGAAGCTGCTTTAGTTGATACTGAAATTGAAGATCCTTCAGATCCAGTTGAAGTTGGTATCGTAGCACGTTCCTTTGATTCGTGTTTAGTTTGTACTGTACACGCTCACGATGAACAAAGTGGTGTAGAGTTATCAAAATTCAAAATCTAGAATTTATAAATTATTGAATTTCAAACCTGTCAGATTTAATAATTTGGCAGGTTTTCATATTTTATATTCCTAAAAAATTTCAACTATGAAAACAGCTATCATGGGATTTGGTAATCCTGTTAGAAGTGATGATGCTATTGGTATTTATGTTATTGAAGAAATTCAAAAACATATAAAAGACACAGACAATATTAGTGTTTTTGATATGGGAACAGCTGCTTTTGAAGTGCTTTTCGGACTAAAAGGTCACAATAAAATCATCATTGTAGATGCAGTAATCAACACTAACGAGCCTAATGGTACACTTTTTAAAGTACCTGCAGAAGAAGTGTTGCGCGCACCAGAAGAAGATCCAATGGTTTTTCTTCACGGAATGAAATGGGATCAAGCATTATCCTATGCAAAAAAAATAATGCAAGACGAGTATCCTAAAGATATTACGGTATATTTAATTGCTGTAGAAAACACAAGATTAGAAGTAGAATTGAGCCAACCTGTTAAAGAAGCTGGCGACAAAGTAGTTAATCTTATTTTAAAAGAATTAGAAATTGCTGTAAACTAATGCTTCATCTTAAATCAGAACATCTATACATCAATCATCAACTTGTAGAACAGGTTTTTAGTAATGTTGAATATGTTTATGCAGCATATAACACAGAACAAAAACAATTATTAATCACACCAATTACAAGTCAATGGTTTGTAAAAATGAATAAAAAACCATCACAATTTTTATTAAAATCTCGTAACTTAATTGGTGATAAAACCGTTGCCATTAGAGAAATTTTAATTGACAACGATTTACCAATTCACGATCGTGATTTAGATTATGAATTAATAGAAAAAACAGAACTTTTGAAAATAAGATTATGAGTACCAATAAGGACAGTAAATGGTTGCTAGATGCCGAAGTACAAAGCAAAATCGAGTACGTTAAAGGTAGATGGCAAGTATCTTTAGTGTTTATAGACACCAAAGACCCAAACCATATTCTTATTCAAACTATTGGCGATTATAGATCAAAAAGATTAGCAGAAATTGGTGCAATGTATATGCAGCAAAACGCAGCAAAAGACGTTAGAGGCACACAAAAAGTAAACAAAGATGATTACAATTTTAACAACAACTAATCATAAAAACGAAGTTGAACAAGCTATAAAATCTGTTGACAGATTAGAAGAACTTGTTTCAATTTCAACAGAAAACACAAACGATTTAAACCTTTTAATTGTAGAAGATAACTGCATAACAAAACCATTAGATTGGTTTGATATGCAACCACCTTTTATACTTCCAAAAGCTGATTTCACCCAAAATAACTTACTTGCTTTTGTATTTTACACTTTAGGAAATCATCAAAAGGCGTTTGAATATTTAACAGAAGACACTGAAGTTTACAAAAATATTCTAACTGCAACCAACATTCAGTTTGGTTACGAGATTTCTGAAGATTTATATCAAAACATCAATAACTCAAAGCACAATTTATGTGTTGTTCATCAATACGGAAATTATGAAAATCGCTTTCAGCTTTCTGAATTAATGGAAGCTTACGACGATGCAATACATTCAGCAGAAGACATTGAACTAAAAGCCTTTTCAGCTAAACATTACATCAATTTATTAATTGATATTCAACAATATGATAAAGCCGAAAGTTTAGCGAAATCAATGCTAGAAAACCAACTTTCAGAAGAAGCTAAAAATGCCTTAAAAGTTCAGTTAGCAACAGCAATGATGCAACAACTTAAAGTACCTTTTAACACTGATGCTTTAGAACAAATTTCAACTTTATTTGAAGAAGCAATTTCATTTTATGAAGCTAAAGACCTAAAAATTCAAGCTGGCTTACTTTTAATTGACGCTTCAGAAATTGCGAATTACAAAGAAGATTTCATCCTATCTAAAGACTACATCAACAAAGCCATTTTATACTTTAAAGAAGCTGATATTCCTGAATTTTTAGGTGAAGCTAGCTTACGAAAAGCCACATTATTATACACGTGGAGTAAAAATGGGCAACCGCAATATTACAAAGCTGCAATTAATGCTTATCAAGATACTTTAAAGGTGTTTAAACGCGATACGCATCCTGATAAATTTGCCGAAATCCATCATAATATGGCATTAATTTATTCAGAAATTCCTGTATCGCCAGAAGAAAAACCAATGTGGACAGCCTTTTGTGCCTCATCTTTTAAAGAAGCTTTGGCATATTTCACTAAAGAGCGATTTCCTTATGAGTATGCGATGGTCAGTCATAATTACGCAACTGCATTAATCAACTTTCCCGAAGCGAAATTGCATAGCAACTTTGACAAAGCTAATGGATTGTTTAACGAAGCTTTAAGTGTAAGAACTGCTGAAAATTTCCCGTTTGAACGTGCTTCAACATTAATCAATCAAATAGAATTATATTGGTTATTAAACAACGAAAATAGCGAAGACGAAATCAACAAAATAAATAAAATGAAAAGCAAATTAGACGAAGTTAAACAGCTAACAACTAATGCTTCAATGTTAGAAAAAGTTGCCTTTCACGAAGAAAAAATAGAATCTCTAAAATCCGTTTTATAATGCACGAAACATCCATAGTAAATAGCATTATGAAAACTCTTGAAATGGAGTTTGAGCAAGAAAAACTAAATAAGATGAAAGCCATACATCTTAAAGTTGGCATTTTATCAAACATAGAACCTAGATTGTTGCACAATGCCTACAGCGCTTATCATTTAACGCATCCAGAATACAGTAATGTTGGCTTGCATATTGAGTCTGTAGACATAAAAATTAAATGCGACGTTTGCAATCATGTAACAGAAGTTAAAAACTATCGGTTTATTTGCGAAAATTGCGAACGACCTAGCAAAAACCTGATTCAAGGTCAAGAAATGTTAATCCATAAAGTAGAATTTGAAGACTAAAAAGTTATGAGCATAGAAAAATCAACAAAAGCAGCTCGCGGAACTGTACAATGCGAGAACACAAATCTTAACTTACTGAAAGCTAACGATTTTGTGGCAGATATCATTAAAAAGGAAATGGCTAAACACAAAACGCTTTTAGTCAATATTACCTCTTCTGCAGGTAGTGGAAAAACCACCTTAATGCAAAAAACTGCCGAAAAACTTAAAGACAAAATCAAAATTGCGGTAATGGTTGGCGATCTTGAAACCGAGCGTGATGCAGAACGCATTAGACAAACAGGTATCCATGCATTACAAATTGTAACTGGCGGAATCTGCCACTTAGAGGCGCAAATGATTCATCAAGTTTTAGATCAATTTGATTTAGAAAACACAGACCTTTTATTCATAGAAAATGTAGGTAACTTGGTTTGTCCTGCGTCATTTGATTTAGGTGAAGATTACCGCGTAACACTTATGGCAACAACTGAAGGTGATGACAAACCAAAAAAATATCCACGTATGTTTTTAACCAGTGATATGATGTTGGTTTCAAAAGCAGATTTGTTACCGTATTTACCATTTTCGGTAGAAGCTGTGACCAAAGATGCACGCGAGGTTAATCACGAGTTGGAAGTCATTCAAATTTCATCTTTAACCGAAGAAGGTATTGATGCTTGGTGCGATTGGTTATTAGAAAAAGTGAAGCAAAAAAAAGAAGCTTAATCCTTGTCTAAAACCTTTAAAATACAAATTAATGGACGAGTCCAAGGTGTTGGATTTCGTCCTTTTGTTTTTAATCTTGCCCAAAAACTTGGGTTAAAAGGTTCAGTTAGTAACAACCAAAATGGTGTGCTTATTTTTATCAATTCTGAAAGACATAAAGCTGAAAATTTTCTAGTTGAAATAAAAAAAAATCATTCTAAAGTTGCTGTAATTACACAAACTTCAATTGAAGAAATCACTTCTAAAACATTTGATAGTTTCGATATTATTTTAAATGAAACTAAAGATGAAATCAACATTCCACTTACACCAGATTTTGCTATTTGCGACAGTTGTAAAACTGAAGTTTTAGACACTAAAAACCGAAGGTACAATTATGTATTTACAACGTGCACACAATGCGGTCCGCGTTATTCTATCACAAAAAAATATCCTTTTGAAAGGCATAATACATCCATTTCAAAATTTGAAATGTGTGCTGTGTGTTTGAAAGAATATAGTAATCCAACAAACAATAGATTTCATTCCCAAACTAACAGTTGCGCAACTTGTGGTATTCAATTAGAATTTTTAGATAACAAGAATAATACTATTGAAATCAACAAATCAAAAGTCATTGAAACTGTTGTCAGTAAACTAGAGCAAGGTAATATCATCGCCATAAAAAACACGAACGGTTATTTACTGTGTTGCGACGCTACTAACATTGAAACCATAAACCAATTACGCCAACGTAAACAACGACCAAACAAACCGTTTGCAGTATTATATCCTAACATTGAAAACGTTGCAAATGAGTTTGTCTGCTCAACCCAAGAACTTGAAGCACTACAATCTAACATTGCGCCAATTGTCATTTTAAAAAACAGTAAAAACACGACCATTGCCACCAATGCAATTGCACCAAATTTAGATCAAACTGGTGTGATGCTACCATCTTCTGCGCTGTTGTATTTAATCAGCAAAACATTTAATAAACCTATAGTTGCCACTAGCGGAAATATTCATAAATCGCCTATTATTTCAGAAAATGATGAGGCTATTTCAAAGCTAAATCAAGTGTATGATTTTATTTTAAATCATAATTTGGATATCGAATTTCCGCAAGACGATTCTGTTGTTCGATTTGCTAATAACAAACAACTTATTTTACGTCGTTCTCGCGGAATGGCACCAAGTTTTTTAGACATTAATACAGCTTTTGAAACACCTATTCTGGCAATGGGCGCACATTTAAAAAGCACCTTTACCCTACTTCCAAACCAAAATTGCTACACATCGCAATACTTTGGCAACTTGGATAGTTTTGAGGTATTTGGTCGCTACCAAAATACCACCAACCAATATTTAGGTGTTTTTAATATAACACCAAAAGTGATTTTAGTAGATGCACATTCGCAATATCAAAGTTCTGTTTTAGGTAATGATTTAGCTGAAAAATTCAATGCTGAAGTTTATAAAATTCAGCATCACAAAGCCCATTTTGCAAGTGTTTTAGGCGAGTATCAATTGTTCGATTCAAAAGAAAAAATATTAGGTATCATTTGGGATGGCACTGGATTAGGTGACGATAATCAAATTTGGGGCGGCGAATTTTTCACCTATCAAAACAATACTATAAATCGCTTAACACATTTTGAGTATTTTGATTGGATAGCCAATGATAAAATGGCTAAAGAGCCAAGATTGAGTTTATTGAGCTTGATAGAAGATAAAACTTCAATTAAAGATAAATTCACTGAAACCGAATTTAAAATTTACAGCAAAACGCTTAAAAATAACACTTTAAAAACTTCATCCGTAGGACGATTATTTGATGCGGTTTCAAGTCTTTTAAATCTTTGCGATAATAACACTTTTGAAGCCGAAGCTAGTATGCTTTTAGAACATTGTGCTTCAACCTATCCAAACAAAAATTATATCGATTATTTAGAAGGTGAAGCTTCACTTTCATCTAAAAAAATAATAGAAAACATTCATTTTTATCTAAAAAAAGGTGAAAAAACAAACAAATTAGCGGCTAGTTTTATTTATACGCTAGCGCTTTCAATCATAAAAATTTCAGAAAAGGAAAATATAAAAACCATTGCGTGTAGCGGTGGCGTTTTTCAGAATTCAGTTTTGGTCAAAATGCTTTCAGAAATGACAGAAAAATCCAATATTGTTTTGAAAATTAATTGTAAATTGTCTCCTAACGATGAGAATATCTCATTTGGACAATTGATGTATTATCAACATTGTAAAAATTAAATTATGTGTTTAGCTGTACCTGGACAAATTAAAAGCATAGAAATGCAACACAACGATACCGTAAGAATGGCAAAAATTTCTTTTGGTGGTATTGTAAAAGAAGCGAGTTTAGAAATGTTACCGGACGCCAATATTGGCGATTACGTGTTGGTACACGTTGGTGTTGCTATTAGTAAAGTTAACGAGGAAGAAGCCCAAAAAACCTTTAAATATTTAGAGGAAATTGGCGAATTAGGTGAACTTGAAGACGTTGATGATTACCTACCAAAAAAGGAATAGCTTATGAAGTATATGTCAGAATACCGAGATCCTGAATTAGCAAAACAGTATCTTGAAGAAATAAAAAACACCGTAACACAACCGTGGTCGATTATGGAAGTTTGTGGCGGACAAACGCACAGTTTGGTTAAAAACGGAATTATAGAAATGCTTCCAAAAGAAGTCACTATGATTCACGGACCTGGTTGTCCTGTTTGCGTAACGCCATTACGATTAATTGACAAAGCAGTGCATTTGGCGTTGCAAGAAAATGTGATTTTATGCTCTTTTGGAGATATGTTGCGCGTTCCTGGTTCTAAAAAAAGTTTACTCGAAGCCAAAGCCGAAGGTGGTGATGTGCGTATTTTATATTCGCCTTTAGAAGCTGTAAAAATTGCCGAAGATAATCCAGATAAAGAAGTCGTGTTTTTTGCTGTTGGTTTTGAAACTACAGCACCTGCAAACGCTTTATCGGTTGTTCACGCGCATAGAAAAAACCTTAAAAATTATTCCATTTTAGCTTCTCACGTGTTAGTACCACCAGCAATGAAAGCGGTAATTAACGATGAAGAAAGCAAAATTGATGGTTTTTTAGCTGCTGGACACGTTTGTACCATTATGGGAAATGCGGAATATCATCCTCTTTCTGAAGAATTCAAAGTACCAATTGTAGTTACAGGTTTTGAACCTTTAGATGTATTACAAGGTATTTTAATGGTTATTCGTCAATTAGAACAGCACAAAGCGCAAGTAGAAAATCAATATTCTAGAATTGTTAAAGAAGAAGGAAATCCTAACGCTCAACATATGATTTATGAAGTTTTTGAAATTCAAAATCAAACGTGGCGTGGTATTGGTGAAATTCCTGAAAGCGGTTACGGTATCAAAGAAAAGTACGCGCAATTTGATGCGATTAAAAAATTTGAAATTGATATTGAAGAAGTACCAGAAAATCCAGAATGTATCTCTGGTCAAATTATGAAAGGCATCAAAAAACCTTTTGAATGTGCGCAATTTGGTAAAAAATGTAAACCTACAAATCCGCTTGGTGCGCCAATGGTAAGTAGCGAAGGTGCTTGCGCTGCTTATTATCATTTTTCAGGAATGGTAGAAGCCTAAATTAAACTAACTATGTCTCAATCAAAAAACCTAAAAATGCAACTGCAATGTCCTATGCCAAAGTTAGACTTTGATGTCATTACACTTGGTCACGGAAGCGGTGGCGTTTTAACCAATAAATTACTTGACAGTGGCGTTTTCGATATCTTACAAAATGACATTTTAAACGAGCGTCATGATGGTGCTTTTCTTAATTTAGAAGGAAAAACAGCCTTTTCTACAGATAGCTTTTTAGTAAGCCCAATCTTTTTTCCTGGTGGAAATATTGGCGAATTAGCAGTTAACGGAACCGTTAACGATTTGGCTATGTGTGGCGCAATCCCAAAATATTTATCCTTAAGTTTCATTATTGAAGAAGGCTTAAAAATGACTGAATTTTGGGAAATTTTAGTGTCTATAAAATTTGCTTGTGAAAAAGCTGGCGTACAAGTGGTAACTGGCGATACTAAAGTGGTTGAAAAAGGAAAAGGTGATAAAATTTTCATTAATACTTCTGGTGTTGGTAACATTCATCCAAAAGCAAATATTAGCGCGAAAAACATAAAAGTTGGTGATAAAATTATTGTTAGCGGCAATGTCGCTTCCCATGGAATGGCTATTATGTCTGTTCGTGAAGGTTTAGAATTTGAATCTCAAATAGAAAGCGATACTACAAACCTTAACTATTCTATTTTAAATTTAATTGAAAAGTTTGGTAGTGATATTCATCTGGTAACCGATCCAACTCGTGGTGGCGTTGCAACTGTTTTAAATGAAATTGCTAAACAAGTTAATCTCGGAATTGATGTTTTTCAAAGAGACATTCCTATTGAAACTCAAGTGGCAAGTGCTTGCGAATTGTTAGGTCTTGATCCTTTATACGTGGCTAACGAAGGTTTGTTTTTAAGCTTCGTTTCCGAAGACAATGCAGATCAAATTTTAGCCGAACTTCAGAAAGACGAAAACGGTAAAGATGCCAAAATTATTGGTCAAGTTGTAGAAACGCATCCAAAACAAGTCATTTTAGAAAGTGCTATTGGTGGCAAACGTGTGATTAGTATGTTACCTGGCGAACAACTTCCAAGAATTTGCTAAAATGGATTACAGCACTTTAGGTAATTGCGTGAAAAACGCTTACACGTTTAAGGGTTCTAAAACCAAACCTTTTTTAGCACCAAGAGGCGTTTTTGTTGCAAATAATATGTTGTTTGTTTCAGATACTGGGCAAAACAGAGTCTTTATTTGGAACACCATTCCAACTACAGAATTTGCCGAACCTGATGTAATTTTAGGTCAAGAAGCGATTGAAGATTCTGGTCGAAATCAAAACGCCAATGTGTCTTCAAAAACCTTGCATTATCCTTCTGGAATTTGGAGCGACGGAAAAAAATTAATTGTTGGAGATGCATGGAATCATCGTGTGTTGATTTGGCACCAAATACCAACCCAAAATGCGCAACCTGCAGATGTGGTTTTAGGGCAACCAAATTTTGAAACTAACCAACCTAATGTTAAAGGTCAAGCGGCAAATCCAACATCGCAAACCTTAAATTGGCCTTATGGCGTGTTTTCTGATGGCGAAAAACTTTGGATTGCAGATACAGGAAACAGACGTATTTTATTTTACAATGAAATCCCTAAAGACAATTTCGCGAAAGCAGATAATATTATCGGGAAACCAGATTTTGATACCAGAGATTATGAAAATCAAGATCCTATTTGGCCTTATTCAGTTAAAATAAATGCTAAAGGTGAAATGGCTGTTGCTGACACTCAATTTTACCGTGTATTAGTTTGGAATAACTGGAAAGACGCTTTTAAAAATCGAGCAAATCTTATTATTGGACAAGATAATTTTGATGCTTGCGGACAAAATCAATTTAGATTAGCACCAGAAGCTAACACCTTGAATTGGACTTATGATGCTTGTTTTTACAAAGACGGTTTATTGGTCAACGATACAGGAAACAGTCGTGTTTTAGGATTTAAAAACTTACCAAAAAAGAACAACGAAACTGCGGATTTTTTAATTGGAAGACCAGATTTTAACACAAGTAGCGAGTACAAAGGAAACTTAACAGGAACGCAAAGTGCTATTTATTGGCCTTTTTCAATTACTACGTTTGAAGATAAATTGTTTTTAGCCGATACAGGAAATCACCGTTTGGTCATTGCCGATTTACAGACTTAAATACAGCCAGTAAATTCCGACGATTAAGGCAAACAAACCACCAGCAAGTCTAATCATTTTTAAGATTGAAAGATTGCCTTGACTTCCTTTGGTTAAGCTACCTAAAATAAAGGTATAAACACTCATCGAGACAACTGTTCCAATAGCAAAACCAAAGATGTATTGAACACTTTCAGTAGCACTTTCAAAACCTAAAGCTGGTAATAATAATAAAAAATGAGCAACACCAGCCAAACCGTGTAATACACCAATACTAAAAGAGGACATTTGCTTCTTTTTTGTTTGTGTGGTATGCTTTCCGTTTTGGTGATTGGCTTCGTGCGTGTGCAAATACACATCATCATCGTGAGTATGAATATGCGGTCTTTTGCTAATTTGTTCTTTGTAAAATAGCTTATACAAAGACCATAAACCGATACCAACTAGCACAATAGCAACTAATTGTTCGCTGTGTTCCGAAATCATTTCAACAGGAATAGCTTCCTTAAAGGCTAAAAATAGTAAGCCAATAATTAGCATACCTAACAAATGACCAAATCCCCAAAAAAAGCCAATTTTCCATACTTTAGATCTTGTTTCTAAAGCAATTGGCGTTACTGCTGCTAGATGATCTGGACCAGAAACAACGTGTAAAGCAGAAGCTATTATTCCAGCAATTAAAGGGATATCGGTTGACATAAAGCAGTTTGTTTAGTTGTCCTAAATATAGAAAAAGATGTAAGAAAAATAAACAAGTCTCAAATAATTCTTACATTTTGTAATATGCTCCTATTTTTCTCGACATAAAACCGTATTTTCACTTTTTTCGTAACTATTATAAACACCAATTATGTCAAAAACTTATTACGATCCTGCTGATTTAAGAAAATTTGGTAAAATCTCTGACTGGAACGAAGAGCTTGGTACTAAATTTTTCGATTATTATAATTCTGTTTTTCAAGAAGGCGCACTTTCTGAAAGAGAAAAATCATTAATAGCCCTAGCAGTTGCTCATACAATTCAATGTCCATATTGCATAGACGCTTACACTGGCGATGGTTTACAACGCGGGATTACTAAAAAAGAAATGATGGAAGCCTTACATGTTGCAGGTGCAATTCGTGGCGGCGCCTCTTTAGTACATGGCGTTCAAATGATGAATAAAGTGAATAAATTAGAAGGTTAATTTATGTCTAAATTAAAAACACAATCTTTACATAAACGCGATAGTGAATTAGCTAAAACCAATAAACAACTAGAGATTTTATCTAATGGTATTTTTGCAAATGGCGAATTACCTACTTTTAAAGATAAAATTGCCGAAAGCAATCAATTTCCTCTTAAACCAAAACCTTTAGAAATCTTACAAATTAATGTAGGATATATGTGTAACCAAGTTTGCGAGCATTGCCATGTAGACGCTGGACCAGATCGAAAGGAAATTATGACGAAAGAAACTATGCAGCAATGCTTAGGCGTTATAAAAACAACTGGTGCACATACATTAGACCTTACTGGTGGCGCACCAGAAATGAATCCTAATTTTAGATGGTTTGTAGAAGAGGCAGCTAAAGTAGGAATTAAAGATTTTATTGTTCGCTCTAACTTAACTATTATTCGAGCTAATAAAAAATATCACGATTTACCAGAGTTCTTTAAAAAACATAACGTACATGTAGTATCGTCAATGCCACACTGGACAAGAGGAAAAACAGATAAACAACGTGGCGAAGGTGTTTTTGATCAATCCATACAAGCTCTAAAAGATTTAAATGCAGTTGGATATGGTATGCCAGACAGCAATCTAAAATTAGATTTAGTTTATAATCCATCTGGCGCTTTCTTACCGGCTAATCAAGCTGCAATGGAAAAAGATTTTAAAAAGGCTTTGCTTGAAGATTTTGGTATTCAATTTCATAATTTATTTGCTATCACTAATTTACCTATTAGCCGCTTTTTAGATTTCCTAATTGCTAGTGAAAATTATGAAGATTACATGTACGCTTTGGTAGATGCATTTAATCCTTCAGCAGTAGCAAATGTAATGTGCACAAATACACTATCTGTAAGTTGGGATGGTTATTTATACGACTGCGATTTTAATCAAATGCTAGATTTAAAAGTCGCTAGTAAAACCAAACATATTAGCAACTATAATGAAGAAGTTTTACAAAACAGAGATATCATAATTTCTCAACATTGTTATGGTTGTACTGCTGGTGCAGGAAGCAGTTGTCAAGGTACTGTAGCTTAAAAATGAAAACGGTTTTTTTATACATATTTGTCTTAATTGGATTTCAAAGTTTTGCTCAAAAAACTTTAGATGACGTATTAAAAAAACACAATCGTTCTGATATACCTTACATTAGTGTACAAGAGTTAGCTATGCCAAAAACCAAAGCTAAAATTTTGGATGCCAGAAGCGTTGAAGAGTATAATATAAGTCATCTGAAAAATGCTTTTTTTGTGGGTTTTGAAAATTTCAATCTCAAAAAAACAACTCAACTTTTTCCTGATAAAACTGAAATGATTGTCGTGTATTGCTCTATTGGGGTACGATCTGCAAAAATTGCTCAGCAATTAAAAGATGAAGGTTACACCAATGTTTTCAATTTGTATGGTGGTATTTTTGAGTGGAAAAACAATAATTTTCAAGTCTTTGATTTAAAAGAAAAAGAAACTGAAAAAGTTCATGTTTACGACAAAGATTGGGCTATATGGCTAATTAAAGGCGAAAAAGTATATTAATGCAACAAAAAAACCTCATCATAACATTCACAAGAAATCCAGAATTAGGAAAAGTAAAAACCAGATTAGCAAAAACTATTGGCAATCCTTCAGCATTAGCGATATATAAAAAATTATTAAAACATACCGAAAGTGTTTTAAGACCATTAAGCTGCGACAAAGCAGTCTATTACTCTGTAAAAATTAGAGAAAACGATATTTGGGACAGCAATATTTATCAAAAACACCAACAAAACGGCGAAGATTTAGGCGAAAGAATGGCGAACGCTTTTAAAAACGGTTTTAAAAGTGAATATCAAAAAATAATCATAGTTGGTAGTGACCTTTACGACTTAAAAACAGAACACATTAACCAAGCGTTTGAGGTGTTAAAAAATAATGACGTCGTGCTTGGACCTGCCGAAGATGGTGGTTATTATTTGTTAGGAATGAAAAAATTTCACGCTAAATTATTTCAAAATAAAAACTGGGGAACTAGCAGCGTTTTAAAAGAAACTTTAGATAATTTAGAACAAGAAAACGTATTTTTGTTAGACACCTTAAACGATATTGACGTTTATGATGACATAAAAAAATATAACGATTTAAAAGCATTAATTAAACCATGATAAAATACATTAATAAAACTGTAGATTATTTAAAAGATAAAGGATTTGACCAACCAGAAATTGGTATTGTTTTAGGCACAGGATTAGGACAATTACCTAGTCATTTAGAAACTATCGCAGAGGTTAGTTACAATCACATTCCACATTTTCCAACAGCTACAGTCGAATTTCATAAAGGCAAATTAATCTTTGGTAAACTTTCTGGAAAAAAAGTAGTGGTAATGCAAGGACGATTTCATATTTATGAAGGCTACACACTTCAAGATGTGACCTATCCAGTAAGAATTATGGAAAAACTAGGTATTCACACATTATTAGTTTCAAACGCAGCTGGTGCCATAAATTTAAATTTCAAAAAAGGTGAAATTATGCTAATCGACGATCATATTAACTTACAAGGTAGTTCGCCATTAGCTTTTCAAGGAGTAGAAGCTTTAGGAGAACGTTTTGTAGATATGAGCGCTCCTTACAATTTAGAGATTAACAAAAAGATAAAAAACATTGCCCAAAAACACAATATCACATTACACGAAGGTGTTTATGCAAGTGTTGTTGGTCCGCAGTTAGAAACTCGCGCCGAATACCGAATGTTAAAAACTATTGGCGCAGATGCTGTTGGGATGAGTACAGTGCCAGAAGTTATTGTCGCTAATCACTTAAATTTAAAAGTTGCTGCTGTATCTGTATTAACAGACGAATGTGATCCAAAAAATTTAAAACCTGTAGATATACAAGAAATCATAGCTATGGCAAATAAAGCCGAACCAGATATGATTACTTTATTTAAAGAATTAATAGAAACACTTTAATAGTTGGTAGTATTTAACAGAAAGTTTGCATTCAAAACTGACACTGAATACTAAATACTGCCCACTGCATACTGAAATTATGAGTTACTTAAACACCACAAAAGACGTTTACAAAGAAGCAGCACTTACACCAGATGTTGGCTTATGTTGTACTACAAATCCTATATGGGAATTACCAGGATTAAAAATCCCAAAAATTATGCAAGAGATGAATTATGGTTGCGGATCAACCGTTCATCCTCGAGATTTAACTAACAGTCCAAAAATACTTTATGTTGGTGTTGGTGGCGGAATGGAGTTACTGCAATTCGCTTATTTTTCTCGTCAAAAAAATGGCGTTATCGGTGTAGATGTTGTAGATGAAATGTTAGACGCTTCTCGTAAAAACTTTAAAGAAGCCGAAGCACAAAACGCTTGGTTTAAAAGTGAATTTGTAGATCTTAAAAAAGGTGACGCTTTACATTTACCTGTTGAAGATAACAGCATTGATGTTGCAGCTCAAAATTGCTTATTCAATATTTTTAAAGCTGAAGAATTGAAAAAAGCAATAGACGAAATGTACCGTGTTTTAAAACCTCATGGTCGTTTAGTTATGAGTGATCCAACTTGTGAGCAACCAATGAATGATACGTTACGTAACGACGAAAGATTACGTGCACTTTGCTTAAGTGGTAGTTTACCAATTGCTGAGTATGTAAAAGCTTTAACCGATGCTGGTTTTGGAACTATCGAAATTAGAGCCAGAAAACCATACCGTATTTTAGACCCAAAACATTACCCAACAGACGAGCTAATCTATATAGAATCTATAGAAGTTGCCGCTATAAAAGATCCAATGCCTGCAGATGGACCTTGCATTTTTACTGGTAAAGCAGCTATTTATTATGGTGAAGAGGATTATTTTGACGATAAAGCTGGTCACGTTTTATTAAAAAACCAACCATTGGCAATTTGCGACAAAACTGCTGGTGCTTTAGCTAGTCTTGGCAGAGATGATATTTTTATTAGCGAATCTACCTTCCATTACGATGGTGGCGGATGCTGCTAAAATTTCTGCGAAAGCAGAAATCTAAAAATTATAAAAAACGTCTAATTAAAACTTGAAATTATCATGAAACACATCATTTATATATTATGTTTTGGTTGGACGTTTTTTGGTTTTTCTCAAGATTTAGAACAAAAAAAAGAGAAAGCAAATGATTCAATAAAACAAGTGGAAAATTTTCATCAAGAGTTAAAAAAAAGAACTTCTAACAACATTCACTTACTTTGGGATGAGTTATTAAAAAAGCATGTCTCAGACAATGGAAATGTAAATTATAAAGGGTTTAAATCCGATCACAAAAAGCTATTGGACTACATTTATGTTTTGAGTTTAGTCAATAAAAATGAAAACTTTAATAAGCTTTCAAAAAATGAAAAACTAGCGTATTGGATTAACCTTTATAATGCGTTAACAGTAGATTTAATTGTGCATCATTATCCAATAAAATCTATTAAAGACATTAAAAACCCTTGGAAACAACGATTATGGAAAACCGCAAACCTCAACTATAATTTAGATGAAATAGAACACGATATTTTGCGTAAAATGAACGAACCTCGAATTCATTTCGCTATTGTTTGCGCATCGATTTCATGTCCTAAACTTAAAAACCAAGCCTACACAGCAGATCTTTTAGAAACACAACTAACAAAAGCGACAAAAGAATTTTTAGCAGATAATACAAAAAATGAAATCGCTAAAAACGAATTAAAAATTTCTAAAATCTTCAAGTGGTTTAGCAAAGATTTTGAAACTAATGGAACTGTTATCGATTTTATAAATCAATACACAACTATCAAAATTTCTAAAGACGCAAAAATTAACTACAAAGGTTATAATTGGGATTTAAATGAATAGAATTTCTGTCATAATTCCTATGTTAAATGAAGCAGAAAATATTGGTCGATTGCTTCAATATCTTATTGATAATGCCCACTACAAAAATAAATTAGAAATTATTGTTGTTGATGGCGGAAGTACTGATAATTCTGTTGAAATAGTAGAAAAATTCAACCAAAAAAACTTTAAACTCATTAATTCAGCTAAAGGACGCGCCAAACAAATGAATGCTGGTGCTAAAGCTGCAACTGGAACTATATTATATTTTTTACATGCCGATTCTTTTCCACCAAAACACTTTGATCAATTCATTTTAAATGAAACACAAAAAAGTAACCACGCTGGTTGCTTTAGACTACAATTTAACAGTAATCATTGGTGGTTATGTTTGGCTGGCTGGTTTACACAATTCAATTTTAAAGCTTGTCGTGGTGGCGACCAAAGTTTATTTATAACTAGAAAACTTTATGATAAAATTGGTGGTTTTGACGAGTCTTACATCATTTACGAAGACAATATTTTTATTAGTCAGCTATATAAACTAAAACAATTTACAGTGATCAATAAACCTATTATTACCTCTGCTAGGTTGTATAAAAAACATGGTATTTTTAAACTTCAATTCTATTTTTGGATGATTTATCTAAAAAAATGGCTTGGTGCTTCTGCTAGTGAATTACATGAATATTATAAAGAAAAGATTGGGTGATTAATTTTTAATTCGTCTTCTAATCTCATGCAAAGTATTATTTATCAATAGCTCTCCATCTTTAAAAACTTCTTTAAGTTCTCCTTGCTGTTCTTCTTCCCAAGACACTTGATCTTTCAAAATGTAGCGACCTTTAGTTTTTTCAATTTTAATTAAGCCCTTAGCTGATTTTTTAGTGCCATCATCTGTTATAGGATCTTTGTAAATTTCTCTCCCAACTCCATTAACTTCACCGTAAGTTGCTTTCATGGCAAAACCAAAGGTATCTCTGGTATTATATTGATACGTAAAAGATCCTATACCCAACACCACGTTAGTAGATGCAAAACCCTTTTGTTTAAGTCGCTCGCAAATATCTTTGGCTCTTTCTAAAGTGATACTATCACCATAAATAGCACCAATATGGCTATCTAATTCCTTGTAACCTTTCTCGTTGATTTTACCTCCGAAAATTTCCCAAAGTAGTTGTATAACTCCTTTCTTTTCAGCTTCTGTTTTTCCGTTTGGATTACCACAGATGATGTCAGCTGGATCACCAGAATCTGGTCTGATAACAACTTTTCCTTCTCGACTTAGGACTTCATTTTTTAGATTTGGAAGATACTCGGTTAACACTTTCCACAAATCCCAAGTATCAGAAACAATAGACACAATACCGTTAGGATAAATTTCTGTAATTAACCGTTTGAAGGTCTCTTCTTCTCCTTCATTGGTTCCCATACACATAACAGAATGTTCTGTTGCAGAAACAGATCCGCCAATTAATTCTGTATCTGAATTGGCATTGTAATAGTCTTCAAAAAAATCAATTGATGGAATGGTGTCTGTTCCCGTAAAACTCAATAAATGTCCTGCCGAAGATATGATAGCAGCTTCCAAACCTCCCATACCTCGCATTGAAAAGTCATGACCTTGCCAATCTACAAATTCTGGTATTGTTGAAGTTTCTTCAGCATATTTATCTAAAATTTTACGATACTGTTTTGCAATAGTAGACGAGTTACATGGCAACCAAAGTGTTGTAGATAATAAAGTTTCAAAATAATTAGTTAGCCAAAAAAACTCTGGTTTTGTATTGTACATGGTAAGCATTGGCACACGAATTGGTACAGAAACACCTTCTGGCAATGCTTTTACAACCATAGGTAAATATCCTAAGTCGTGTAGGTCTTCGATATGTTTTATACCTACTTTATTTTCGCCTAAATAATTATTGATACGTCTTTGATATTTTTGACAAACTTCACTTTTAGATTTACTGAAAAAATCTTTATCAAACGCTTCAACCATGTATTTTTTGATGAAATATTGCAGCCCAAAAAATACGACCTCTTCCACACCTTCTATTCTACTTTTTCGAGGTGTCCAATTAGAATACACTAAAGTTGTTTGCTTTGGATATTGTCTGCGATGGTCAACTTTGTAACCGTCTGTATATAATAGTGGATTCATAATGTGTTAATTTGCGTAATTATTACACAAATATAAACCGAATAAATTAATACGCAAAATATTTTGTGTAAATTTTACACAAAAAAACAATTAGTCTTGATTTTTATATTTTGCTAAAAGACTTTTAAAATCTTTATCTTCTAGATAGTCTGCCCAATCGTTATCTTCTTTAACATAAGCTTCACTAATAAAATGTTTTTCCAGGCTTTCTTCTAAATATTTTAAAGCTGACTCTTTTTTTCTTAATAAAGCATAAGTACAAGCTAGATTGTATGAGCTTCCTCCCAAGACATAAGCTTTTTGACATAATTTGAGTGCTTTTTGAGGTAAACTTTGTTCTCCTGTTAAATCAAATAGTCCAATTAAGGCATTTGCCCAATTGTTATAAATAGCATCATCTTTCGGATTTAATTCTGATGCTTTTTCAAATTTCTGAAAACTCTCTTTATATAATTCGGCAGAAGATTCCTGCTTTGCTAAATGAAGTAGCGCAGTTCCCCAATTATTATAAATAGCATCATTTTTAGGATTTAATTCTGATGCTTTTTCAAATTTCTGAAAACTCTCTTTATATAATTCGGCAGAAGATTCTTGTTTCGCTAAATTAGATAGCGCAGTTCCCCAATTGATATAAATAGCATCATTTTTAGGATTTAATTCTGATGCTTTTGTATATTTCTGAAAACTCTCTTTATATAATTCGGCAGAAGATTCCTGTTTTGCTAAATCAGATAGCGCAGTTCCCCAATTGTAATAAATAGCATCATCTTTAGGATTTAATTCTGATGCTTTTGTATATTTTTGAAAACTCTCTTTATATAATTCGGCAGAAGATTCCTGTTTTGCTAAATCAGATAGCGCAGTTCCCCAATTATTATAAATAGCATCATTTTTCGGATTTAATTCTGATGCTTTTGTATATTTATGAAAACTCTCTTTATATAATTCGGCAGAAGATTCCTGCTTTGCTAAATCAAATAATGCGTTTCCCCAATTGTAATAAATAGCATCATTTTTCGGATTTAATTCTGATGCTTTTGTATATTTTTGAAAACTCTCTTTATATAATTCGGCAGAAGATTCCTGTTTTGCTAAATCTAAAAGTTGACTTGCCCAAACATTATAATACCAACTTAATTGTTCTTTAGCTTCTATAAAACTCTTTAGTTCAATTTTATTTTCAAAAGTTATAGCAAGCTCATCATTAAACTCATTTTTTAGTATTGAATCAATTATTTTTTGTTTAAAACCTTCAATGGTATCTACATTTTCAAATTGCTCAATAGCTTTATCTATTCTATCATTGCATATTTCTATAATATTTTTCACCTCTTTATTTAAGTAATCTTCTCCATTAATCTCATTTACATTTTGCATTATTGATTTGACATGATTAAAAGGCTTGTAAAAAATATCTGGTGGGCTTAATTTCTCATCAAGTTTACTTAATTCTGCGTGTAACTTTAAGAAAAAAGTATCCGCATAATACCCTTCAATAACTTGTGCATTGTTGTTAGGTGTCTCTAAAAATTCTATAACATGTTTATCTTCTTTTGGGTTTAAGGCTTTTTTTACCCAGAAAAACTCATTAGAAAAACTACCCAAAGATTTTATTTTATCAAAAATACCGTCATTACCACTATAACCAACGACTATCCATGTACGTCTAGTTTTTATACTATTGAACAAGCTTAAAACCTCAGCTTCTACTTTTTCAAGTTCTTCTTTATTATTAAGTAACCATTGTCCAAAATATTGACCATGAAGATATAACACTGATCCTGTTCTAATATCTGTTGTCGTTACGGTTTTAATGTTTGAGACATCATAAACTGGTGGTAAAAAATTATATAACGTACAGGCTTTTAAAATTAAATCGTCAAAATTTACTGTTACGATATAGTCGACATAGCCTAAACTTAATAATTGCGCTAAATACACATTTGCCATATTAAGTTTGACTTTATCTCTTGTAACATAAAAATGAAATAAATCTCTTCTTTCATCAGCAGTAAGTGCTCCCATTAAAACATAATAATCTGATTTACCATCTAATACAGCGTTTTTAATTATTGGGTTTTTTCTAAACTTTAATTTAATATGTCTTACAATTACTCCAGTTAATGGTATTCCAGCAGAAACAGATGCTCCTGCTCCTAAAAAAACAATAGCTTTATCTTTTCCTTCTGTTTTTGCTTTATCTAATAGATATGCTAAATATTGTATTGTACTTTTATTCATACCCTAAATTTAATCTTTTAATAATTCTTTAATCTCAATCTGCTCCACACCATTCTCAAAAGTTTTAAAACTATCTGTTGTAAATATTTTAGTAAAGTGTTGGTTTAATACCTTAAAGCCTTTATTAAATATCCCATGACTTACAGCCAAATACAAATTTCCTGCGTTTTTGTTTTTTAGCTCTTTAGCCAAGCCAATAAAGGTTCCGCCACCATCACAAATATCATCAACTATTAAACAATCTTTTTCTTTTAAATCCTCTTCATAGACTTTAAACCCTTCTAATTTTCCGTTTTTTACATTTCGTTTTTTTGAACATTCTATTACTGGTTTTCCACCTAAAAACTCGGACACTTTATAAATCTTTTTTAGTGCTCCACCATCTGGTGAGATTAACAAAATATCTTTATCTAAAGCAGATACTACTTTCCGAATAAATAAATGGTTAGTAATCACCGCACAGTTATTCAAAACAGCTGGCGTAACTTCAGAATGTGGATCGTAAATTGTGATTTTATTTAAATTCAATTGGTTTAATAAATCAGCATACACTTTTATCGACAACGGTTCGCCTATTACCATAACCCTATCTTGCCTTGCTGCTGGAAAATAAGGTATAAATACGTTTAGTATTTCAACACCATACCGTCTTAATGCATCTACAGCTAAAAGCAACAAGCCAAAATCATTAAAAGATTGAATCCTAGTTGTGATAGTAACTTCGGTTTGATTAGAAACATCTGTCAAAATCTTAATATGAGGCTCACCACCAGAAAAGGTAAAAATCTCAAACTGAATATTATTTTCTGATTGAAAAGGCTGAAATTGAGCGTCTAAGTTTAAATACATTTTGCGTTGTTTTTACACAAATTTAAATTAAATTTTTTTAGCTACAAAATTATTTGTGTTATTTTTACACAAACTTAATTTCAAAATGGAAACCTTCCTGTAAAAGTGCGTTGTATTTCTTTTGATTAAACTTGAAGAGTTTAGCTGGTCTGCCACTTCCTTTTTGGCTTATTTTGTCAGTCTCTTCTAGAATGTCGAAGCTTAAGATTTTCTTTCTGAAGTTACGTCTATCGATGTCTTTTTCTAAAATGGAAGTATATAAATGTTCAAGATCTGAAAACGGAAATTCTTTATTTAACAAATCAAATCCAATAGGTTGATAGGTTAACTTAGCTTTTAGACGCTCTTTAGCCATGTCTAAAATTTTCTTATGGTCAAATGCTAATTTTGGTAATTTATCTAAGGTGAACCATTGTGCTTCAACAGCATCTGTACTAGCCTCAATTTTAAAATGATGCGGTTTTACCAAAGCAAAATAGCTTACGGCTACTACCCTATTTCTAGGATCTCGATTAGGCTCACCAAAAGTGTACAATTGCTCTAAATAATCAATGGTAACACCTGTTTCTTCCCTGAGTTCTCGTTTAACAGCTGCTTCTAAAGACTCCTCTTCCAAAACCAATCCACCAGGTAAAGCCCAAGCATCTTTAAATGGTTCTACTCCTCTTTTAATCAATAAAACAGATAAGGATTTTTTTGATTCGTAACCAAAAACCACTGCATCTACAGCTATTTTTATATTTTGATTTAAAGTCATTTTTGTGTACACTTTACACAAAAATACTAATTCTTATAATACTGCCTAATAATTTCTTCCGCTGGTTTATTTTGTGGTGTAAACATATTGTCTTTTGCGCCGCCAGATTGCTCGTAATTATGAAACCACTTCCAAACAAATCCGCCTGCAAACCAGTCTTCTTTCCAAAAAGTTTCAAATAAAGCTTTTGTGGTATTTGTTTGCGCTTCAAGATTTGGAGTCGCCTCATAATTACCAGTTGTCCATGGTTTTTCACCAGAAAAATCAAAACTACGATAACCAAACTCGGTAAACAAAATAGGTTTTTTGCTGGTTTGCTGCACGTTTTTAATATCTGGCAAATGCAAATTCCAACCTTTTAAACAATCTGCTTCAGTTGGTGTTTTTAAATTACTTACAGGAAAATAAGCATCTATACCAACATAATCTAAATCAGACCAAAATGGTGTTTTTGTAAACTCGTTCCAGTTGGCTGCATATGTCAGTTTACCTTTATAAATTGCTCTAGTTTTTTTAATTAATTGTGTCCAAAACTTTGGTCTATATGCTACAAAATTTTCTAATTCGGTACCGATGCATAACATTTCGGCATTGACCTCTTTGGCTACTTTTGCAAAATCTAAAATAAAATTTTCATATGCCTTCTCTAGTTCTTGCCATTCTTCTTCAGAATTCATCTTAATAAAACCTGTAAATTCGCCACGCCAAACCCAAATTTGAGGTTTAATCATCACTTTAATTTGCTGTTTTTTTAGTGCTTCAACGTACTGTTTTACACCTTCGCCAGTTTCGCCAAACCATTGTCTATCGGTGTTGTAAATTATTTCTGGATGCTGTAAATTTTTGATAAAACCAAAGGGCATTATTGCCGCATAATTAGCGTTTAAATCTACGACAGGCTTGATATGTTTTTCAGAAATACTATCTCGAGACGCTACAAAACTTATACCATTAATTTTTTCAATCTTTGGTGAAGTCATGCTACACGCACAACACAAAAGCAATATAGAAATCTGAAAAATTAACCGCATAAGTCTGAATTTATCAATAAATTTAAACAAACTTGGAAAAAAGGATTAAGGTTTTAACAAAACCTTCGACTTAAAGCCTAACTAAAACCAAAATATGGAGCACGTTATTATTATTGGTAACGGAATTTCGGGAGTTACCTTAGCACGACATATTAGAAAATTATCTGATAAAAAAATCACAATCATTTCTGCTGAAAGTGATTATTTTTTCTCTCGTACGGCGTTAATGTATGTCTACATGGGACACATGAAGTTTGAGCACACACAACCCTACGAAAATTGGTTTTGGAAGAAAAATAATATCGAATTAAAAAAACGCTACGTTAACAGTATTGATACCGACAACAAAACACTTCATTTTGCAGAAGGTGACCAAATGAACTATGATAAATTAGTGATTGCAACAGGTAGCAAACCTAATAAATTTGGTTGGCCAGGTGAAGACCTAAAAGGCGTACAAGGCTTGTACAGCAAACAAGATTTAGAAAACCTTGAAATCTATGCACCGAACAACAAAGTCTGTAAACGCGCAGTCATTGTTGGTGGCGGATTGATTGGTATTGAATTGGCAGAAATGTTTAATTCTAGAAATATCCCGGTAACATTTTTGGTACGAGAAAGCAGTTTTTGGAACAGCGTTTTACCAGAAGGCGAAAGCCAAATGATAAATAGACACATTAAAAATCATCATATCGATTTAAGACTTTCAACTAATTTGAAAGAAATCATTTCTGATGAAAACGGAAAAGTAAAATCCATCATCATTGAAGACACTGGCGAAGAAATTCCTTGTGATTTTGTAGGCTTAACTGCTGGTGTCTCACCCAATATTTCATTTTTAAAAGAAAGTAAAATCGACACCAACAAAGGTGTTTTAGTCAATCGTTTTTTAGAAACCAACATTAAAGATGTGTATGCAATTGGTGATTGCGCCGAACAGCGTGAAGCTATCAGTAATCGCAGACCAATTGAAGCGGTTTGGTATACTGGACGCATGATGGGAGAAACTTTAGCGCAAACCATTTGCGGCAATAAAACGGAATACAAACCAGGACATTGGTTTAACAGCGCAAAATTTTTAGATATTGAATATCAAACGTATGGTTGGGTAAATGGCAAAAAAGGAAAACCTGATTACGAAGCTCATTTCCATTGGAAACATGAAGACTACACCAAATGTATGACTATAGCTTATCACAGAGACACAAATCAATTTTTAGGCATCAATACCTTTGACATAAGGCTACGTCACGACGTTTTTGATAAATGGCTTACCGAAAAACGTGATTTAGACTATGTGATTAACCATTTAGAAGCAGCCAATTTTGATCCAGAATTCTATAAGCGATTTGAAAACCAGATAAAAGCAAGCTATAATAACACCTTACAAACTAACTAACATGAGCTTAAAATTAAATTACAGCATGTCTTTGGCTAATTCTTATGGATTAACAAAAACTCAAAAAATAGCTTCAGCAGTTGGTATTCTTGGTTTATTCATTTTGGTTTTAGCTTTATTTAATGTTCAATTTCCTAATAAAGCAATTACGCTGACTATCGCTTTAAGCCTAATGTTTATTGGCGCTATTTGGTTTTCTAATAGTTTGTATTTAGACAAATCTAAAGGCATAAAAAATGATGGTGTTTGGTTTAAATCTTTATCCGCTAGAGGACTAATTGGTTGGTTAATTGGTGTTGTTTTAACCTTATTTTACATCGTACTTTATTTTTATCCGCAATATTTAGGTTTAGCTCAAAAAGGTGAAGAAAACACAGGTTTGGTTGCGCTTTTTGATCCGTTAAGTCAGCTTTTAAGCGGAAGAAACGCCAGCCAATGGTTTGTTTATGGTACGCTATACACGGTCGCTATTTTGGTTTTTGGCTATAAATTCATTTTAAAATATAGACACAATCGCTATGAACAAATTAGGACTATATCTGTCATGTTTTTTCAATTGGCTTTTGCGTTTTTAATTCCAGAATTTATGTACGTAATGAATAGCGATTTACCGTACTACGATTTAAAAAATATTTGGCCTCTTAACTATTATAACTTCGAAAGTTATCGCATAAAAGCCTTTATCAGTGCTGAAAATATCGGTTTAGCGATGCTAATTTTTGGTATCGTTTCAATATTTGTCATCACACCAATTTTAACCTACAAATATGGTAAACGCTGGTATTGTTCTTGGGTTTGTGGTTGTGGTGCATTAGCCGAAACTGCTGGTGATAGCTTCAGGCAATTAAGCGACAAATCTCAATTTGCTTGGAAGGTAGAGCGTTGGGTAATTCACTCGGTTTTAGTATTTGTAGTACTTATGACTACTGCTGTCATACATAGTTATTTGGGTAATGACACAAGCAAATATTGGCTTACAAAATCGTCGTTTTTAATATTTGTAGCTTCATTTTTGACCTTAATTTTTGTTGGAACATTTATTTTTAAACGTAAAGAATTAGCTAAAGACGCCAAATATGGTGCGATTGGCTACTTTGTGATTATTATGTCCTTATTTGCGTTGCATTATTTCGGCAAAGACAATTCGCTATTTTTATTTAAATCTGAAAGCTTAAGAAAAAGCTACGGATTTTTAATCGGTTCTATATTTTCTGGTGTTATTGGCACTGGCTTCTACCCTATTTTTGGTAGTCGTGTTTGGTGCAGATTTGGTTGTCCTATGGCGGCAATTTTAGGATTTCAACAACGCTTATTTTCAAAATTCAGAATTACAACCAATGGTGGACAATGTATTTCTTGTGGAAATTGCTCAACCTATTGCGAAATGGGAATTGACGTACGTGCCTATGCTCAAAAAGGCGAAAACATTGTACGATCAAGCTGTGTTGGATGTGGAATTTGCAGTGCTGTTTGCCCAAGAGGCGTTTTAAAATTAGAAAATGCCAGCATGAAAGGTCGCATAAACCCTAACGAAATCCTTCTTGGAAACGATGTAGACTTAATGGATTTAATAAATAACAAATAATCCAAAAACAATTGTATTTTTGCGCTAAGATTATAAGCCTAAATGCCCAAAATAAAAGTCATTATTCCCGCTTTTAACGAGCAAGATTCAATAGCAAAAGTAATACAAGATATTCCTTCTTTAGTAGAAGAAATAATTGTAGTTAGCAACAATTCTACAGATCTTACAGAAATCAACGCTAAAAATGCTGGAGCAACCGTTTTAACCGAAAATAACAAAGGTTATGGATACGCGTGTTTGAAGGGTATGGATTATATTGCTTCTACTTCGCTTAGCGATCCGTCTAAAAAACCTGATATTATTGTGTTTTTAGATGGCGATTATAGTGATTATCCTGAAGAACTTACAAAAATAATTGCTCCAATTATTGAAGATAATATAGACTTAGTTATAGGTAGTCGCGTTAAAGAATTAAGAGAAGATGGTGCTATGACGCCTCAACAAATCTTCGGAAATTGGCTAGCAACCAACTTAATGTCAATTTTTTTTAACGCTAAATTTACAGACCTTGGTCCCTTTAGAGCCATAAAGTACGAAAAGCTGCTAGCCCTTAATATGGTTGACAAAACCTACGGTTGGACAGTAGAGATGCAACTAAAAGCACTAAAACAAAAACTAAGTTATACGGAAGTACCTGTAAACTACAGAAATAGAATTGGCGTCTCAAAAGTTTCAGGAACGATAAAAGGTAGTATATTTGCAGGCATAAAAATTTTGTCCTGGATCTTTAAATATAGTTTTAAACAGTGATTTTAGAAACCACATTAATAGTCATTTACAGCATTTCGTTAATTTTAATATTCATGTATGCGTTAGCGCAATTAAACTTAATGTTTAATTATTTAGCGGCTCAACGTAAAAAAGATAAATGCCCTAAATTAGACCTTAACAATCCAGAAGAAGTACCATACGTAACCATACAACTTCCAGTATTTAACGAGTTGTATGTTATGGATAGATTATTAGACAATATTGCGTTGATAGATTATCCAAAGGACAAGTTAGAAATTCAGGTATTAGACGATTCTACAGACGAAACCGTAATCACAACCAAAGCACACGTAGATAAATTAGCAGCAACAGGATTAGACATCAAACATATTACTAGAACCAACAGACAAGGGTTTAAAGCTGGTGCATTAAAAGAAGGATTAGAAGTTGCAAAAGGAGAATTTATCGCCATTTTTGATGCAGATTTCCTTCCAGATCACGACTGGCTACAAAAAACCATTCCGTATTTTAAAAATGATAAAATAGGTGTTGTACAAACCCGTTGGGCACATATCAACCGCGATTATTCAACGTTAACAAAAATACAAGCTTTTGCTTTAGATGCACATTTTACTTTAGAGCAAGTAGGTCGTAATAGCAAAGGTCACTTTATCAATTTTAATGGTACAGCTGGTGTTTGGCGTAAAGAGTGTATTATTGACGCAGGAAATTGGGAAGGCGACACACTTACAGAAGACTTAGATTTAAGTTACCGTGCGCAGCTAAAAAACTGGGAATTTAAATACCTAGAAGATGTTGAAACTCCTGCAGAATTACCTGTTGTAATTAGTGCAGCAAGATCACAGCAATTTAGATGGAATAAAGGTGGCGCAGAAAACTTTAGAAAAATGCTTTGGCGTGTTTTAACTAGTAAGAATATATCAGTAAAAACAAAATTACACGGTATTTTACACTTGTTAAATAGTACCATGTTTTTAAATGTATTAATTGTGGGTATTTTAAGCATACCAATGCTTTACATTAAAAACGAATATGCACATTTAAGACCATATTTTTATATCATGAGCTTTTTTGTGATGAGTACCATTATCTTCTTTGTTTGCTACTGGATTATGTACAAACGTAGTCATGGCAACACGTTTAAAGACTTTATCAAATATATTGGTATGTTTTTTACGTTTTTCTCAATTGCAATGGGCTTTTCTTTACATAATTCTATTGCGGTTTTAGAAGGACATATTGGAAAACGTAGCGAATTTGTACGTACGCCAAAATTCAACATTAGTTCACTTAAAGATAGTTGGAAAGGCAATAAATACTTACGCAAAAACATAAGTATTAACGTTGTTTTTGAAGGTCTTTTAATGATCTATTTTGCTTTTGGAATGTACAGCGCGTTTATTGTTGGTGATCAAGGTGGTGATTTTGGATTATTCCCTTTCCACTTAATGCTTACAATTGGTTTTGGATTTGTATTCTTTAAGTCTTTAACGTCAAAAGCTTAGTTTTTTTGGGCGTTACCACAAGTGGTCGCGCTATCCATTACTAGTTTTGGCTCGATGCAAGCCTTGCCAAAAGCTAACCATTACTATCGCTAACGCATGTACTTGCCAAAAACAAGTTCTAAACCTACTATAAAGCTTACTTTACAGCTTTATTAGCTATATTTGAGTAATGCAAATAAATACAACATTTTTCAAACTAAATAAGATTTCAATACTACTTACATTAGCTAGTTTGTTATTCTATTTTAGTTTTGCTTATAATCTAGTAAGAACAGACTACATAAAGCTTTTAACGCTTTATATTGCTTTATTTGTAGTTTGCTATAAACTTATCCAAATAGTCGGATACAATTTTAAATTTTTGTTAGTTACAGCTATTTTAAGTCGGCTAATTTTTATTGTAGCTACACCCAATTTATCACAAGATTTTTATCGTTTTATTTGGGACGGATACCTTAATCAATTAGGTATCAATCCTTACCTATATTCTGCTACCGAAATTGTTAATCAAAACTTAGAACAACAAATGCCCAACCAACAACAACTTTACGATGGTATGGGTTGGCTAAGTCAAGGTAACAACAGTAATTATCCGCCTATTAATCAGTTGTTTTTTGTACTTGGTAATTGGTTTCCGGGAAGCAGTATACTAAGTTCTATAATTGGAATGCGTATATGTATTATCCTTGCTGATATTGGAGTGATATTTTATGGAAGAAAATTATTAAAAGCTTTTCAACTTCCAGAAAAATCTATTTTTTTATATGCGTTAAACCCTTTAATTATTATTGAATTAACTGGTAATTTGCATTTTGAAAGCATAATGATATTTTTTATCATATTTAGTCTTTACCTTCTTCATAAAGGCAAATGGTTTTGGTCTGCTATATGTTTTGCATTTGCAATTTCAACTAAATTAATACCTGTTTTATTATTTCCATTTTTTATAAAATGGTTTTTAAAACACCACAACTTAAAATCCTTAATTGGTTTTTATGCTGTTGTTGGTATTACTGTACTATTATTATTTTTACCCTTTATAAGTTCAGATTTTATTTCAAATTACGCCAATACAACTTCACTTTGGTTTAATAATTTTGAATTTAACGCCAGCATTTATTACATAGCAAGAACTATTGGATACAGTATATCTGGATATAATCAAATTGCTATTATTGGTAAATGCTTAGCACTTTTAATTTTTATAATTGTTTGGTCTTTAGCTTTGTTTAGAAAAGTAAATAATATGCAACAATTAATAGTTAACATGCTTTTAGGCTTGACAGTTTACTTTTTATTAAGCACTACCGTTCATCCATGGTATTTAGCGACATTGGTTCTGTTTTCTGCGTTTTCAAACTATAAATATCCACTAATTTGGAGTATCGTTATCATTTTAAGTTACTTGGCTTATGCAAATGCAGATAACATTGAAAATTTATGGCTTGTTGCATTAGAATATGCTGTAGTATTTCTATTTATGATTGGTGAGTTTTTCAACTTAAAACCTTTTAGAAATATTAAAATATAACAGCATTTTAACGCAAATGTTAAAATTATTAGGAATAGAATATTTTAACATTTCGTAATTTTATAATAGTTAATAAATGCTAGTTAACTAGCCAATCTAAAAAAATTATTATGAGTTTAATATCAGAAAACGTTATCCCTGGAAACCACGGAAAAATATTTGAAACCAACGCAAAAGAACTAGAAGATTTAGAACTAATTAAAAACGCTGCTCTTAGAGTTGATGGTGTAGAAAAAGTAATTATAGATGCAGATACCTATCCAAAACAATTTACTGTGCAAACTTCTAAATTAGTAGAGGTTATTTCAATAGAAAATGAAATTAATAAAACTGGCTTTCATGCCATTCCTAAATCTATTTTTCCTTTATAGATGTCTGATAAAATAAAGCTTAAAGATGCGCTATCTATAGGTATTGGCGGTATGGTTGGCGGTGGTATTTTTGCAGTTTTAGGACTTGCAGTATCACTTGCTCAAGGCGGTACGCCAATTGCTTTTTTAATAGCTGGTCTTTTAGCTTTAATTACTTCTTACAGCTACGCCAAGCTATCATTAACTTTTCCAGAACGTGGCGGAACGGTAAAATTTATCAATGAAGGTTTTGGCAAAACCATCTTTAGTGGCGGTATTAATAACTTACTTTGGGCAAGTTACATTATCATGCTATCACTTTACGCGTCTGCTTTTGGGTCTTACGCACCAAATCTATATACGATTGTAAACGAATCCGTTGACTTTCACATCTACGCAAGTGCTGTTATTATTGGCGCCACTATTATAAATTATTACAGTATAAAAATTGTCGGAAAAATTGAATCTTTTGCGGTTATCGTTAAACTAATCATCCTTTTAGCTTTTGTAGGCATTGGTTGTTATGGACTATTTGGAAGTGAACATTTATCACAATTATCTGTTTCTAATTGGGAAACGCCTTTAAAATTATTAACTGGCGGAATGGTAATTTTTGTTGCTTATGAAGGTTTTGAACTTATCGCTAATGCTGCTCCAGATGTTATTAATCCGAAAAAAAATATACCACGTGCCTATTACGGTTCTGTTATTTTTGTGATTTTACTTTACATTATTATTGCTATAGTTACTGTTGGTTCTTTACCTTTTTCTGAAATTAAAGAAGCTAAAGATTATGTTTTAGCTGAAGCTGCTAAACCCATGTTGGGACAAGTAGGTTTTACTATCATAACCATCGCAGCTTTAATTTCTACATTTTCTGCAATTAACGCTTCTATTTTAGGAGGTACAAGAGTAAGTTATGAAATTGCTGAAGATGACGAATTACCGCATCATTTAACTGGTAGATTATGGAATCAACCTATTGGTTTGTTAATCACTTCTGCACTTACTTTAATTGT
Organism: Mesoflavibacter sp. CH_XMU1404-2; assembly: GCF_037029465.1. Classification (NCBI taxonomy): domain Bacteria; kingdom Pseudomonadati; phylum Bacteroidota; class Flavobacteriia; order Flavobacteriales; family Flavobacteriaceae; genus Mesoflavibacter; species Mesoflavibacter sp. CH_XMU1404-2. The sequence continues at coordinate 246,206 of NZ_JAYMEM010000006.1, forward strand.
GGCTAATATTTTAAAATTAGAAAGTATTTCAACAACAGGTAGTGTTGGGTTTTTACTCATTTTTGCTATTGTCAACTATACAGGCTTTAAGCTTTATGATAAAATTAATGGAGATAGAATTATTCCATTAGTTGGCTTTATACTTTGTATTACAGCATTGGCTGTGTTACTACAACAAGAATATAGTTCTAATAAAACAGGTGTAATTGTTGCTGTTTCAGTAATATTATTCTGTTTTATTATTGAGTATATTTATAAAAAATCTGAAGTCAAATAATAAAAAAAGCGCCTAAAAAGGCGCTTTTTAAAATTCAAATAAATAGTGTAAAACTATTGCTTTACATAAATTTTATATGCGTTTGGTGCTAACTCAATTGCATCTCCTTTTAATTTGGTTGGTTGATTAGCAATGTAATCTAAATAACTTCCTTTTTGAGGTACGTTTGTTTTGATATTTTCATCTGAAATGTTTGCAATAAAAACAACCTCATCATCACCTTTTGTTCTGCTAAATGCAATTACATTTGACCCTGCGTCTATTGCATTGTAAGCAGCTGCGTCTTTACCTCCGTTTAAGGCTGGATTAGTATTTTTTAATGCGCCTAAACGCTGTAATAAAGTAAAGTAATCTCCTTTAGTTTTTGGAATACTATCTTTTTCAAAAAACAATAATCTGTGATCTAAATCATACTCCTGACCAGAGTAAATTAAAGGCATACCAGGCATAGTGTAAGTTAAAGCTGTTAGTAATTCTTTGTTATCTGGCATACGTTCTTTTAATGTACCTGCCCAAGAATTTTCGTCGTGATTTGTTACAAAATTCATGTTGATATCATCGTCTTGTAACACTGTATCTTGCTTTTTAATATACGCTTGAAAATCGTCTGCATTTTTTTCGCCTTTAGCTAATTCATTTAATAAATGATGACCTTCCCAAGCATATTGCATATCAAACGCTTTTTCTAATAACGCTGGTTGTTCTGCTTCGGCAAGCATAAATACTGGTTTAATTTGCTTTAATTCTTTAGTTACTTCTTCAAAGAAATCTTGTGGTACTTTGTGCGCAACATCCATACGGTAACCATCAATATTAGCTTCGGTTAACCAGTATTTTAAATCATTAAGCATTTCTTTACGCATTTCCATGTTGTCATAATTTAAATCTGCAACATCAGTCCATCCCCAAGATTCGCCAGTATCAGGATTGATTGGGTCAATAATTTCTCCCTTTTCATTTTGAGTGTACCAATCTGGATGAGCTGTAATCCAAGGATGATCCCAACCTGTATGATTTGGTACCCAATCTACGATTACATAAATTCCATTGTCATGCGCAGTATCTACTAAGTTTTTAAAGTCTTCTAAATTACCAAATTCAGGGTTAATTGCTTTATAATCTGATACTGAATAGTAACTACCTAAATATTTTGCACGTTCTTTTTCGTCTTCAATATCGCTGGTAAATTGTCCGTCAGTTGCTTTTCTTTTAACTTCAGAAATTGGGTTAATTGGCATCACCCAAATTACTTTTACACCTAAGTCTTTTAATACAGGAATATCCTTTGTAAAGGCATTAAAAGTACCTTCTGGCGAGTATTGACGGATGTTAGCCTCATAGATTACTCCGCTTTCAATATCTGTATCTGTAATTGGCTGAAATGTATCTTCTTGTTTAGCTTCAGGCTCTGCTTGTTTTTGTTCTTCTTTACAAGCAAAAAGCACCGCTAATGTTAATAGTAAGATTAGTTTTTTCATGTTTATATTTATTTTAGTTTTTTGTTTTGGTTGTTAGTATCAAACTACCTTTTTTATCTAATTGAATCGCGTCTTCCCAAATCATAGTTTCACCAGTAATTATATTGGTTAACGTCTTTCCTTTTAGACCTACTTCGTCGTAGCGATTCAAATCTATTGTTATTGGGTTTTCGTTTTTATTGATGATATGAACTACAGTTTCGTCTTCAGACATTCTAAATAAAAAGTAAGTCCCGTTAAATGGAGCAAAATGGATGGTTTTACCGTCATGTATGGCTTTACTTTCTTTTCTGTAATTAAGCACTTTTTTCAAGTATGCTTGCATATCTTTTTGGTTGTCTGTTAAGCCTTCACCTGTAAATGCACTTACAGTATCACCTTGCCAACCACCAGGAAAATCAGTACGAATTAAACCGTGGTCGCCAGGTTTTTCAAAGTCGTCCATTAAAATTTCTGTTCCGTAATAAATCTGCGGAATACGAGGTAACATTAACATATAACTTAATGCCATTTTGGTGTTGGTTATGTTACCTTTTAACTGCGTAAAAATTCTGCTTTTATCGTGGTTATCTGCAAAAACCATAATGTCTTTTGGCGATGTGTAACCAAAATCGTTAGCCAAACCTTCGTACATTTTTATTAAACCGCGATCCCAAGCTTCATCTTCGTTTAAAGCATCAACAATGTTTTGATTCATTGCAAAATCCATAGTCGATTTTAAATGTCCTTGATAACCGTCTTTATTTTGATGACCTGTTTGCCAATAACCAATGAGCAATGGGTTATAGCTCCATTCTTCACCTACAATACTAAAGTTAGGATATTCGGTCATGATACTTTTTGCCCAAGTAGACATAAAATCTTTGTCCGGATATGGATAGGTATCTTGTCTAATTCCGCTAAGCTTTAAAGTCTCAATCCACCAAATACTATTTTGTATAATGTATTTAGCCATAAACGGATTGCGTTGGTTTAAATCAGGCATAGATGGGACAAACCAACCTTCATTCATTTCTTTTTTATCTTGTTTAGACGCGTATAAATCTTGATTTACTGTACGTCTGTGATTAGAATTGTTTAAAGGTTCTCCGTTTTCGAATTTAGATTGCTGATTCACCCAATCTTTAAATGGTAAATCTTTCATCCACCAATGCGAAACGCCGCAATGATTTGCGACTTGATCCATAATCATTCCCATACCTTTTTCTCTAGCTTTTTGGGATAGATTAATGTACTCTTCCATAGTTCCAAAACGTGGATCTACTTGATAATAATCTGTGATAGCATAACCGTGATATGATCCATTTTTCATATCGTTAGTTAGTAATGGGCATGACCAAACTTGCGTAAAGCCCATATCATTTATGTAATCTAAATGATTAGTTATCCCTGTAATATCGCCACCATGACGTTTGTAATCATGACTTCTATCTACACCTTGTTCTTGCAAACCTTCAACACTATCGTTGTTTGGGTTTCCGTTAGAAAAACGATCTGGCGTGATTAAATAAATAGCATCGCTACTGTCAAAACCAACAAATTGGTCTGCTGCTTTGTCTCTGTCTTTTAGCTGATAGGTTTGAACTAATTCTGAATTATCTTTTAACTTAAAATGAATATTGAACTGACCTGCTTTTGCTGTTTCTGAAATCTCTAAATCGATAAATAAATAGTTTGGACTATCTGCTTTATTCACCTTTTTGATAGAAACACCTTCATAAGAAATACTTGGCGTAGCTTCTGAAATATTTGGATGATTAACCAATAACTGAAGTGATTTATCTTTAAAGCCAATCCACCAATGTGGTGGCTCTACACGATTCACTTCGTTTTTTATCTCAGTTACTTTTTCTGTTTCAACCTTTACTACTGGCTTTTCTTCATTTTTACAAGAAAAAATAAAAGTTAGTAAAGCAGAAAATAGCAGTATGTTTTTAGTCAGTTTCATCTATTATTTATTTTCGATAATACTAATTGCAAATCCGCCAGCTGGCACAGATAATTGAGAGATTTTAGATTTGCTATTTACCTTTTTAGTTGAAATTTTATAAGCTTGCGGATTAGTTTTATAATCTGCATCTTTTGCATCTGCGTAAATAGTTGCTGTATAAGTTTTCCCTTTGTCAAGGAAGTCTAATTTTATGGTAGATGTTCTTGATGTCTTACCATTTACATTACCCACAAACCAGTTATTAGTTCCTTTTGCTTTACGAGCTACAGTAATGTAATCTCCTGGTTCTGCTTCTAAATAAATACTATCTTCCCAATCTACTGCTACGTCTTTTATAAACTGAAACGCATCCATAAACTGCTCATAATGCTCTGGTAAATCTGCAGCCATTTGTAATGGGCTATACATTGTTACGTAAAGTGCTAATTGATTTGCAATGGTACTGTTTACATGCGAATTATTATCAGGATTTAGTTTGCTAATATCCATCTCGAAAATACCTGGTGTATAATCCATTGGTCCACCAATTAAACGTGTAAACGGAAGAATAGTAACGTGGTTTGGTTTAGAGCCACCAAATGCTTGAAACTCTGTTCCTCTTGCAGACTCATTACCAATTAAGTTTGGATAAGTTCTGCAAATACCTGTTGGTCTAACCGCTTCGTGTGCGTTGATCATAATTTCATATTCTGCAGCTTTTTCTATAGCATATTGATAGTGATTAACAATCCATTGGCTATAATGATGCTCGCCACGAGGTAAAATATTACCTACATAACCACTTTTTACAGCATCGTAACCGTTATCTTTCATAAACTGATAAGCTTCATCCATGTGACGCTCGTAATTTCTTACAGACGAAGACGTTTCGTGGTGCATAATCATTTTTACACCTTTAGATTTCGCGTAAGCGTGAATTTCTTCTACATCAAAATCCGGATAAGGCGTTACAAAATCAAACACATAATCTTTAGATTGACCAAACCAATCTTCCCAACCTTCATTCCAACCTTCAACTAAAACACCATCAAAACCATGCTCTGCAGCAAAGTCGATATAACGTTTTACTTTAGTATTGTTTGCAGCGTGTGTTCCGTTAGGTGTCACTTTACTGTAATCTGTTTCTCCTAATTTAACCGATGGTAAATCGTTTGTGTAAGCCCAAGAGCTTTTACCTGTGATCATTTCCCACCATACACCAACATACTTTACTGGTTTAATCCAAGACGTGTCTTCAATTTCACAAGGATCATTAAGGTTAAGTGTTATTTTTGATGCTAAAATATCTCTTGCATCATCACTAACCATAATGGTACGCCAAGGCGAATGTGTTGGTGCTTGTAAATATCCTTTGTCTCCTACTGCATCTGGTGTTAAATGTGATTGAAACACTAAGTTTTTATCGTCTAAATCTAGAGACATACATGAGTAATTTACCAAAGCAGCTTCATGAAGGTTGATGTAAATTCCGTTATCAGTTTTCATCATTAACGCAGTTTGCACACCTGTTTTAGAAAACTGTTCTTGTGAAGCGTTATCTGTAACTGCAGCGTCAAATTTGCTTCTAATTTCGGTTAATTTTGACTCTGTATAATCATACTCTTGCGTATCATAATCACCAGGAATCCAAAATGCAGTGTGATCACCTGTCATTGCAAATTGTGTACGTTCTTCTTCTATGGTAAAATAGACTAAGTTTTTTTGCGTAGGAAACTCGTATCTAAATCCTAAACCATCATCAAATAATCTGAAATTAACAACTATTATTCGGTCTGTTTCATTTTGCGTTAAAGTAACTTTTAACTGGTTGTAATGATTTCTTATTTCTTTAACTTCTCCCCAAACTGGTTGCCAAGTGTCGTCAAAAGTAGAGGTATTTGTATCTGTAATTTTAAAATCGTCTAACAACGATTTTTTATCATTTTTAAGATGAAAACCTAAGCTACTTTCTTTTATAACTTCTTGATTTTTGTATGTTAATTTATAGGTTGGCGCACCGTCTTCTTTTAGCGAAAATTGCATCGTTAACTCACCATTTGGCGATGTTAATTGTTGCGCATTTACAAAGCTTACCGAAAGAAAAAGTAATGCGATGATTGATCTTAATAATTTCATTTTTTTGATGTATTAATAATGATTTATTGTACTGTTTTAGATTGGTTGTTTACTATTATTTCTAATGAATCTCCTGAAATTAATTCGAAATTAGACTTGTTTTGAGATATTGTTACTTTAAGAATGGTATCTCTAAAGTTTACTTTAAAGGAATATGCGTCCCATTCTTTAGGAATTTTTGGCTCAAAATGAAGCTTGTTATCTTTAACACGCATGCCTCCAAAACCTTCGACAATACTCATCCATGTACCTGCCATACTGGTAATATGTAAACCTTCTTCTACTTCTTTGTTATAATCGTCAAGATCCAAACGCGATGTACGTAAGTAAAACGTATAGGCTTGTTCCATTTGATTTAGCTTTGCAGCTTGAATACTGTGTACACAAGGTGATAACGAGCTTTCATGTACTGTAAATGGCTCATAAAAATCAAAATGACGTTTTAATTCTTCATCTGTAAAATGGTCTTCAAAAAAGTAAAATCCTTGTAAAGTATCTGCTTGTTTGATGTATGGCGAACGTAAAATACGATCCCAACTCCACTTTTGGTTAATCGGTCTTTGCGTTTTATCTAAATCTGCAACAGTAATTAATTCTTTATCTAAAAAACCATCTTGTTGTAGGTAAACATTATGCTCTTCGGAATATGGGAAGTACATATTGTCTGCTACTTTTTTCCATTGTGTTAACTCTTGGTCACTAATCTTAGTTTTACCAACAACTCTTTTGTAATCTTCGTTGTAACCGTTTTCTACTTTATCTAAAGTTTCTAAAGTATAATCTATACACCATTTTGCAATATAGTTAGTGTACCAGTTGTTGTTTACGTTATTTTCATACTCATTTGGACCAGTAACACCTAAAATGACATATTTATTTTTATGTGTTGAAAGTGTTGCGCGTTGGTGCCAAAATCTAGCAATACCAATAAGCACTTCTAATCCCATTTCTGGAATGTATGAAAAATCGCCAGTATATCTGTAGTAATTGAAAATTGCGAATGCTATTGCACCATTTCGATGAATTTCTTCAAAGGTTATTTCCCATTCATTATGACATTCTTCACCATTCATGGTTACCATTGGGTAAAGTGCTGCTCCATTTTTAAACCCTAGTTTTTGAGCGTTTTCTATAGCTTTTTCTAAATGATTATAACGGTATTGCAATAAGTTACGAGCTACTTTTTGATCTTTGGTTGCCATGTAAAACGGTATGCAATACGCTTCTGTATCCCAATAGGTACTACCGCCATATTTTTCGCCAGTAAATCCTTTTGGACCAATGTTTAATCTAGAATCTTTACCTAAATAGGTTTGGTTAAGTTGAAAGATATTAAATCTAATACCTTGTTGTGCTTTTACATCGCCATCTATAGTGATATCTGACATCTTCCAAATCTCTGCCCAAGCTTGTTTTTGATCTTCTAAAAGCGTATCAAAACCTTTTGTGTTAGCTTTTGACAATGCTGTTTTTGCTGCCTCTATTAATTGATCCTTCTCATAATTTCTATCTACGGTATAACCACCAAACTTTACTAAACTTGCAGTTTGATTTTGCTCAACGTTTACATTGTATGAGAATGTAATTATATGTTCTGTTGACGTTGCTTCTGGTGTAATATCTTGCTTTTCATCATTTATAAACGCATGAGACTGCATAAAGGTGCAGGTATGAAAATTGGTTTTCATGATATGTGCTTCTATAAATGCTTGATCGTTTATAACTTCAACATTTGTGGTATTCCAAAATTTATCGTCCCAATTGGTATCTTCGTTTGTAATACCGCTATCTATATAAGGTTGAAACTGAATAGCTGCGCTTCCGTTTAATGGTTTTACATTGAATTTTATCGCGCCAACTTCATCTAAATCTAAACTTAAAAAACGAACGATGTTGACTTCAACTTTTAAATCATTTTGTAGTGTTGCCTCAAAACTTCTAGATAGCCAGCCTTCTTTCATGTTTAATTCTCTACGAAAGTTGTCTACGCTTTTTGCTTTAAAAAGGTCTAAAGCTTCACCATTAATGGTGACGTTAATACCAATCCAACTTGGTGCGTTAAGTACTTTGGCAAAATATTCTGGGTAACCATTTTTCCACCAACCAACGCGGGTTTTGTCTGGATAATACACACCAGCAATGTAACTACCTTGAAAGGTTGGTCCTGAGTATTGCTCTTCAAAATTAGCACGTTGACCCATTGCGCCATTACCGATGCTAAATAAACTTTCGGAAGATTTTACGCGATCTACGTCAAAACCTTCTTCTATGATTGACCAATTATTTGGTTGTATATAATCTTGATTCATTGTCAATGACTAATTTATCTTTTTATTAATTTGTCTATAAACGCAGTGTCTATTTCGGTAAAATCTGAAAAGACATAATCTGCTTCGTGTAGTACACTTTTTTCTCCTATCCCGATAGAAATCATATTTGCTGTATTTGCAGCTTGTACACCAGCTACCGAGTCTTCAAAAACAATACAGTCTTCTGGTTTTATGCTTAATGCTTTTGCTGCAATTAAAAATACTTCTGGATCTGGTTTTGCTTTGCTTACATCATTGCCATCTACAATAGCATCAAACTGCTTTAATAGATCTACTTTTTCAAGAATTTGACGTGCGTTTTTACTTGCCGATCCTAAAGAAATAGGTTGATTTTGTTCTTTTAAATAGTTTAAAACTTTTGGTACATCGGGAAGAATTTCGTCGTGATTCATTTTAGCGATAAAGCTTAAATAATCATCATTTTTTGAAGCCATTAAGGCATTAAATTTGTCTTCGGAAATGGTTTTATTTCCCCATGCTAATATTTTTTCAAGAGATTTAACTCTGCTTACACCTTTAAGTTGTTCGTTTTGTTCGTGCGAAAAATCGATACCAATACTTTTTGCTAGTTTTTGCCAAGCTAAAAAGTGATATTTTGCTGTGTCTACGATAACACCATCTAAATCGAATATGAAGCCTTTTTTATTCATCTTAATTGTCTTCTATTTGATATGTAATTGCATTTTTATTTGTGATTAACAGATTGCAAAGCCCAGCTATTACTAAACTTACACCTGCAACTGTCATTGCGTTTATGGCTTCTTCACCTAACAGTCCTGAGATAAAATTAATCCCACCAAGTGCAGCAATAATTTGAGGTATTACAATAAACATGTTGAATATTCCCATAATTACACCCATTTTCTTAGGATCTACGCTACTAGATAACATAGCGTAAGGCATAGAAAGGATACTTCCCCATGCAAAACCAACTAGAATAAAGCAGTATTTTAAAGTTTCTGGTGTCGCAACATTCATCATTAAAAAACCTATACCTCCTAACATTAAAGAGCCCATATGGACAAACTTTCTGTTAATACGTCTTTTTGAAGTATAAAAAGTTAGTAATAATGCGAATGCCATAGATGACAATCCATAAATACCCATTGCCGAACCGACTAAATTTGAGGACTTTTGAAATGCTGTGTTTGCGGTATCAAAAGCTAATTTTTGTGCATTGTCTGCCATATCAAAAGCAGCTTCTAATGGTGCTGGTGTATTAAACACGTGCTCTGTAAGTGCTGGGTTGGCTAAACTCCACATTGTAAAAAACGCAAACCACGAAAAGAATTGGATAACACCAAGTTTTTTCATGGTTGTTGGCATACTACCAATGTTGTTAGTTATGTCTTTTATGAAATTGCTTTTTTGAGCTTTTTCGCGCTCAAACGCTTCCATATCTTCTGGAGGATATTCTGAAGTTGTAAAAATGGTATATAATACGCTTAGTAAAAAAACAAAAGCTCCGATAGCAAAAGCGACTTTTACAGTGTCTGTTATGACACCAGAATCTGCAGAGTCACTAACACCAAATTGAGATACCATCCAAGGTAAGTTACTTGCTATCCATGTACCAATACCAATGATTAATGTTTGAACAACAAAACCATAAGAGCGTTGAGAATCTGGTAACTTATCTGCAACTAAAGCTCTAAATGGCTCCATAGACACATTAATTGATGCATCTAAAATCCATAAAAAACCAGCTGCTATCCAAAGTGCAGGCGAGTAAGGCACAAAAAATAAGGCTAAAGAGCTTAAAATAGCTCCGATTAAAAAGTAAGGTCTACGCCTTCCTAGTTTTGGGTGCCAAGTCCTATCACTTAAATATCCAATAATTGGCTGAACTAAAAGTCCAGTTAACGGTGCTGCAATCCATAATAAAGGGATTTCATCTTTAGCTGCGCCTAATGTTTGAAAAATTCTAGACATGAAGCCTCCTTGCAAGGCAAAGCCGAATTGAATCCCGAGAAAACCAAAACTCATGTTCCAGATTTCCCAAAATCCTAACTTTTGTTTTTTCATTTATAGTATGATTAAATTTATACTATTTGATAAGCTGAAAAAACCTATCAAAACTTAAAGGTGAGAAGTAAAAATATAAGTTTTGATTGCCGTAAAGATAAAAAACATTTTAAGATTTTATGTTAAAAAATCTTATTTTGTAGATTCTCTTTCTATTAAATCGGTTTGAATTGTAAAGGTTTCGAAAATATCCTCTTCGTCTTCTCTTTCTAGATTATTAATTAAAAGCTCTGCTGCTTTTTCTCCCATTTTACTAGCATGCTGACTTACAGTTGTTAAACTTGGTACTGCATGTTTAGACAATACTCCATCTGTAAAACCAATAACTTGAAGGCTTTCCGGAATTTTTATTTTTAATTTTCTTGCAACTTTCATGGCTGTAATTGCATAAATCTCATTAACCGCGATTATTCCATCAAGGCTTTTGTTTGCTTTGAAGAAGCTTTCTATTTCTTTTTCTAGACTTTCAAGGTTTTCTTCTGAAAGTTTTTCGTCATCTACTTTTAAAATCAAATCGGCTTCAGGGAAAATCTCATGATCTTCTAAAGCTTTTAAATAACCTTGAGTTCTTAATTTCCCTACGTTTATATAGTCTTTCGTTGTAATTAAACCAATGTTTTTACATCCATTTTCAATAAGTTTATTAGTAGCTTTTACTGCGCCTTCAAAATCATCAACAATGACTTTGTCACAGTTAATTTCATTAATAACACGGTCAAACATTACTACTGGCATACCTTGATTAATGGTTTCAGTTAAATGATGATAATCTTGCAGTAACATCGTTTCTTTTGAAACTGAAAGAATAAATCCATCAATGCTACCATTGGCAAGCATTTCCATGTTTATGACTTCATTAGAAAAAGACTCGTTAGACAAACCGACAATAACATTATAACCTCTACTTAACGCTTGTTTTTCTATACCGCTTATGACTTTAGAAAAGAAATGATGCACAATCTCTGGAATGATTACTCCTATAGTTTTTGTCTTTCTATTTTTTAAACTTAGAGCAATATTATTAGGTCTATAATTATATAGCTTTGCAAACGCTTGTACCTTTTGACGCGTGTCTTCACTAATCTCAATACTATTTTTTAATGCTTTTGAAACAGTAGATATTGAGACATCTAATTCTTTGGCTATTTGTTTTAAAGTTACTTTTTTCTTCATCTTAAATATTGTAAATCAAGCAGTTTTACTTGTTTTTGTATTGAGAATTTATTAATATAATGGCTTAAAATTAAAAACATACGATTAAAAGCTGGTCAAAAATGCTATTTTTATAAAATTTCTACTTCAATTCTATTAAATAAACAAAAGTTTTCAACACGAAAACGTTTGAGTTACCTGTTAACAAGATAGTTACAGGAAATTAACATAAATTTTACATAATTTTATATCGAGAAGTAAAAATATACTTAAAAAATAGACTAATAAAATAATTTAATAGCAATTGTATGAAAACAATTTTTAAAGGGTTATTGTTTGTTTTTATTCTGATTCCATCCTTAATGATGGCACAGAGTACTGTAACTGGTACAGTTATAGAGCAAGCAACTTCATTACCCTTACCAACAGTTAATGTTTTAATAAAAAACACAACTAAAGGTACAGTCACGGATTTTGACGGTAATTATAACTTACAGGCTAATAACGGTGACGTTTTAGTTTTTTCTTATGTAGGTTTTCTTACACAAGAAGTCGCTTATACAGGTCAAGCAAGAATTGACGTAGCTTTAGTTGAAGATTCAGCCCAACTAGAAGAGGTTGTAATTATTGGATATGGTAGTGTTAAAAAGGAAGATTTAACAGGATCTGTAGATGTTGTTTCTTCTGACGATTTTAATAAAGGAGCTATTCAGTCTACAGACCAATTACTTCAAGGTAAAGCTGCTGGTGTGAGAATTACAGACAGTGGTGGATCTCCTGACTCAGCTCCTAATATTAGAATTAGAGGTGGAGCGTCTTTAAATGCAGATAGTAGCCCATTAATAGTAATTGACGGTATACCTGTTGGCACACAAAACCCTGCAGGTGTTAGCAACCCGCTATCTTTAGTTAACCCTAATGATGTAGAAAGTTTTACTATTTTAAAAGATGCATCTGCAACTGCAATTTATGGTTCTCGTGCCTCTAACGGTGTTATCATAATTACTACAAAAAGAGGAACATCTGGTGCTCCTCAATTTAACTTTTCAACAACAGTAACAGCAAGTAGCGCTGGAGAAGGTATAGATATGATGGATAGCGATAGCTATGTTAGATTCATTCAAGAATATCATCCAGATTTAGTGAGTAGTTTAGGTGTGCCTGTAGGTTCTGTAACAACAAACGAACCTGTGAGTTATATTTTAAATACTCCTGATGGGGATAGAGCTATTTATGACACTAATTGGAGAGATGCTATTACAAGAACAGCTTTTACTTCTAATACTAATTTTTCTGCTAGAGCTAATTTAGGTGAAAATATTCCATTTAGAGCTTCTATAGGTTACAACAATGCTCAAGGAGTTGTTAGAACAGATGATTATGAGAGATTTAGCGCTTCTTTTAGATTATCACCTAAATTATTAGATGATAATTTAAAAATTGACACAAATGCAAAATTTACTTGGGCAGATAAAAATGCAACAGATGCTGGTGGTGCTTTAGGAGGTGCTTTAATATTTGACCCAACTAAGCCTATTTACAACACTTCAGGTATTTTTAATGGTTTTTATACTAACTTAAACACTACAAACCCTAATTTAATAGATGGTCAATATAATCCTCTTGCATTATTAGAGCAACGTAATAGACCTGAAAAAGCTTTTAGATTTTTAGGAAACATTGAGTTTGATTATACAATGCCATTTTTACCAGAGCTTAAAGCTGTAGTAAATGTTGGTTTAGATGCTTCTAGATCTAAAATTAGCGAAACTTTTGGAGAAGGCGCATTAGCTACCTATAGATTAGATGAAAATGGTCTAGGAGTATTTAACCCAGGGTTAAACTATGCTGAAAGGCAACATATAACAAATACAACTTTTGATGCCTATCTAAAATATGCTAAAAACCTAGAAGGCTCTTTTATTAACAATTATGATATTCAACTAGGATATGCTTATCAAAACTTTAAAACTGATGGAAACAAAGACATCTTTAGCTATGCTGCAACACAAGAAGAAGTTGATGATTTTAATGCAGAAATAGGTAGTCGTTATCTTGTTTTTAACCCTAATAATCCTAATAACAGATATTATAACACTCAAAACTTACAATCATTCTTTGCTAGATCAAACATCAGTATTCAAAATAAATATCTTATAACATTATCCTTAAGAGCAGATGCTTCTTCTTTATTTGTATTTGATGATATTTGGGGAGATAATGTATGGGGACTATTCCCTTCTGCAGCGCTAGCTTGGAAAGTAAAAGAAGAGAACTTTCTTAAAGATGTAAGTTTTGTTGATGATCTTAAATTAAGATTAGGATGGGGTAAAACTGGACAACAAAATATTACAGGTGTTTCTGGATTCTATCCTACTAGTCCTTTATTTTCTGTCGGTAGTCAAAACAGTCAATATTTACCTGGCTACAATTTATATTCTGCTAATGCATTTCAAACAGGCTTAACTTGGGAGAAAACAACTACATTAAACGCAGGTATAGATTTTGCCTTTTTTAATAATAGACTTATTACTGGTAGTTTTGATATTTTTAGAAGAGAAACAACAGATTTATTATCTAGAGTAAGTTTACCTCCTGGTCAAGCACTTACAGATAGTTTTATTAAAAACGTAGGTAGCACTGAAAGTGAAGGTTTTGAATTTAATTTAAATTTAAATGCCATTCAAAAAGAAGATATAGGCTTAAGTATCAACGGTAACATCTCTTATGCTAAAACTGAAGTTACTGATTTAGGAGGTATAAACAGATTAAATATTGGTGGTCAATTATTAAATACTGGATCTAATTTATTATTTAACTTAGTAGGTGAAGAGCCTTATCAAGCTGGCGTATTCAAACAAGTATATGATACCGATGGAAACCCAATACCAAATGCTTTTGTTGACTTAAATGGTGATAACCAAATTACAGAAGAGGATAAATATTACACATCTTTAAGGCCTAATTGGAATTTTGGATTTGGACTAAACTTTAATTACAAAAATTGGGATTTTGGCACAACTTTTAGAGGCCAATTAGATGGAAAAGTTTATGACTTAAACGCTTTACGTTTTGGATTTACAGAAAGTGCAGCTCCTAACAATAATACTAGTATCTCTAATGTACTTAATTTTTATAATGGGGCTGCTAACCCTGCTTTTCAAGATGCTAACGGAAACATACAGTTCTCTGATTATTTCTTAAAAGATGCAGCATTTATGAGATGTGAAAATATTGTTGTAGGTTATAATTTTCCTAATAACTTTATAAAAAACACTAATATGAGACTTTATGCTTCAGTTAATAATCCATTCATAATTACAAATTATGATGGTCAAGACCCTGAACAATTTGGAGGTATAGATGGGGCATTTTACCCAAGACCGACAGCTTATACATTTGGTGTGAATTTAGATTTTTAAAAATATGACTATGAAAAAATTAATATTAACATTTTTTGGATTGGCGTTAATTGTAACAATTACGTCATGTGTAAATGATCTAGACACAGAACCAAAAGTAGAATTAACTCTACAACAGCTATTAGATCAAGACCCAAATGCAGTAGAAGGTCTTTTATCAAGACTATACGCTTCTTTTGCATTATCAGGACCAAATGGTCCAGGAAGCTCTGATGTATCTGATGATCCAGGTGAGTCTCCTTTCTTAAGAGGTATTATAAACTTACAAGACTTTACCGCAGACGGTATGAAAAACCGTTGGGGAGATGATGGTTTAGACCAATTAACAACAACCTCTCAATGGACAAGTAACAACAAGTTTTTTAGATACTTATATAATCGTGCATACTACACTATTCCACAATGTAACAACCTATTAACTGTACTACCTAATGCAGGTGTAGAAATCCCAGAATCTATTCAAAGTGAAGTAAGATTTTTAAGAGCTTTAGCTTACTATTATTTAATAGATACATTTGGAAAAGGAGTTTTAGTTACTGAAGAAAACTCAGGTTCTTCAGATTTTTTACCTGAAGCTTCAAGAGAAGAACTTTTTAACTTTGTCGAAGCTGAATTATTAGCAATAGAACCAACAATTGGTAATGATAATGGTTATGGTAGAGCAAACACCTATGTAGTAGATATGTTATTAGCAAAATTGTATATAAATGCAGAAGTATACACTGGAACTGCTATGTATACAGAAGCAGCAACTTATATCAATAAAATAATAAATGAAGGTGGTTATCAATTAGAAGAAAATTTTGTTCAAAATTTCTCTGGAGACAATCATGTTTCTAATGAAATTATTTACCCACTAATTGCAGACGCAGTAAATAGTCAAAGCTTTGGTAACACTACATACATTGTAAATGGTAATTTAAGTCCTGATACTATTCCTATCTTAGAATTTGGCGCTGCCGAAGGTTGGCAAGGTCACAGAGCAACAGAAGCTTGGTATGGTCTATTTGGAGATTTAAATACATCTAATGATATTAGAGCAAGTTTATTCTGGACGGATGGTCACAATTACACTATGACAGATTACAGAGAATGGACAGATGGTTATCCTTCAATTAAGTTTAGAAACAACGATTTTAACGAAACACCTACAACAGGAACTTCATTCTCAGGAACAGATTTCCCGCTTTATAGACTTGCAGATGTATATTTAATGTATGCAGAATGTGCTTTAAGAGGTGCTTCTAACACAAACATGAATGATGCTTTAACATATGTTAATTTAGTTAGAGATAGAGCTAATGCAGATTTAATAAATATGTCAGATTTAACATTAGATTTTATTATAGACGAAAGAGCTAGAGAATTAAACCTAGAAGGACATAGAAGAACTGACCTTATTAGATTTGGTATGTTTACAGGTGGAAGCTACTTATGGCCTTGGAAAGGTAACACCTTAAACGGTACATCTATACCCGATTCTTATAGATTATTCCCTATACCACAATCTGCTTTAGACGCTAATCCTAATTTACAACAAAACCCTGGTTACTAATTAAAAATTGAAACAATGAAAAATTTTATAAAAATATCAGCTTTATTTTTGACATTATTCTTAAGCTTTACTTCTTGTGAAGAAGATGATAGTTTAGAATTTGTTGCAGCTCCACAAGGAGAATTCGAATTCACTAATACATTTTTATCAGAGTACTCTTTACCTGCCGAAAGTAGTACTAATGACAATATTGGTGTAATATTTTCTTTTAACCCTGCAAATTTCGATGTTCCTACTAACGTATCTTATGAATTACAGTCTTCTGTATTAGGCGATTTTTCAGATGCAACCGTAGTTCCTACTTTATCTAATGCAAATAATCAAATTGAAGTTTCTATTGGAGAATTAAAGTTATTAGCTGAAGCTTATGAAATTCCTGTTCCAGGAATGGGTGATTTAAACTTTCGAGTAAGAGCTTTTGTTGGTGACCCAATTTCAACTACAGAAAAATTTACACCTATACAATCTATAACCGTTAACTTACTAGAACCACAAACTGGTGTTGTTGTAAATTGTGAATACGACCAATTATGGCTTGTAGGTGCTGGTGTCCCTGATGCTGGATGGGGATGGGGATCACCTGTAGCATTACCATGTGCTGGAGATGGTGTATACTCTGGCGAAGTTACATTACAAAGTACAACAGACGCAAACAATTTTAGATTTTTTACTGATGCAACTTTAGAATGGTCTTCTCCTAGTTTTAATTACCCTTACTTTGCTAATGAAGGATTTGCAATAAACCCAGATTTTGAAGACGCAATGGATGGAGATAACAATTTTGCCTATACCGGTGCTAATGGTACTTATACACTAACTGTTGACTTTACTAATAAAATAATAACATTAGATGCTAGTTGTGAGTATGACCAATTATGGGCAGTAGGTGCTGGTGTACCTGATGCTGGATGGGGATGGGATTCTCCTGTTCAACTTTATTGTTTAGGTTCTGGAGCTTATGGTGCAAATGTTAACTTTGCAAGTACTGCAGATTCAAATAATTTTAGATTCTTTTCTGACGCAACTTTGGAATGGGCTTCTCCTAGTTTTAGCTATACTTACTATGAAAACGAAGGTTACACTATTGACCCTGATTTAGTTAATGCTATGGACGATGATAACAACTTTGCTTATATAGGTGCTGATGGATATAGAGGTATTGTTATCGATACAGTAAACAAAACTATAACACTAAACTAAAAAACAAATAAAAACAAGGCTATTTTCTGATAGCCTTGTTTCATTTTAATAACTAAAGTATGATAAAAAAATTATCTTATATTATCTTTTTAATAGTTGGATGTATCAATGCTCAAGTCTCTCTTGACGTGTCTACTATAGAAGTTGATCAACCTGTAACTATTACTGTAGATACAAATAATTTTACAGACACTAATTGTAATGGTCTTAACAATCCTTCTAAGGTTTATATGCATTCAGGTATTGGAGACAATTCTAATGCTTTTGGATTTAATGTAATTGGGAATTGGGGACAAGATGATGGTGTTGGAGAAATGACTAATAATGGAGATGGAACTTTTAGTATAACAATAACACCTCAAACATACTACAGCTTATCTCAAGCTCAAGCAGATGCCGCTACTCAAATGGGTGTAGTTTTTAGAAATGCTGATGGTACTGCAGAGTTAAAAGATGATGGATGTAATGATTATATATTTCCTGTTGGTAGTGTAAAAATAAATCTTAATAATCCATCAAGTACTCCTATTGTTTTAGAGTCCGGAGATGATTTAACAATAAGCGCCACTATTGCTTATCAAGGCTCTGTTACCGTACAAGGAAGTTTTGAGGTATTCTACAATAATGTCTCTGTAGCAACAGGTACTTGTGGATTTCCTACTTGTAGCACTACAATTCCAAACATAACAGAAAGTGGTACTGTAAAATTTGTAGGTTCTCCTACTAATACTACAGATACTGGAGAAATTAGCTTTGAAGTATTAGTTATATCAAATACTACTGAGCAGAGCATTCCAGCAGGATTAGAAGACGGTATCAATTATGATACTGATCCTACTAAAGCTACTTTAGTATTAAGTGCCCCAAACAAAGAATACATTCAAGTTGCAGGAAGCTTTAACAACTATAACCCTGACAACTCTTATGCAATGAAAAGAGATCCTAGTACAGGTAAATATTGGTTGGAATTAACAGGTTTGACTCCTAATCAAATAGAAACTTACCAATACTGGGTATTTGACTTAGATCCGCCTGCAAACTCTCCTGCTTTAGTAAAAACTGCAGACCCTTATTCAACTTTAGTATTGTCACCTTTTGATGATCCATGGATTCCTGCTGCATCATACCCAAACTTACCAGCATATCCTGCAGGTCAAGAACGCGAGGTTACTGTTTTACAAACAGCACAAACACCTTACAACTGGCAAGTCATAAACTTTACTAAGCCTAAAAAAGAAGACTTAATTGTTTATAAACTTTTAGTTAGAGACTTTGATGCAGACAGAAATTATCAAGATGTCATAGATAAAATAGACTATTTTAAAAGCTTAAACATTAATGCTATCGAGTTAATGCCTGTAATGGAATTTGAAGGTAACGAAAGCTGGGGATACAATACATCCTTTCATATGGCATTAGATAAATTTTATGGTACAGAAGATAAATTAAAAGAATTAATAGATGTTTGCCACCAAAACGGTATTGCTGTAATTTTAGATTTAGCACTAAACCATGCTTTTGGACGTAACCCAATGGTACGTATGTGGATGAATGATCCTGATGGAGATGGTTGGGGAGAACCAAATAGTCAAAACCCATATTTTAATGTAACACCTACACATACTTATAATGTTGGAAATGATTTTAACCATTCAAACCAAATAACAAAAGACTATACAAAACGTGTCATTAAACATTGGATTGAAGAGTTTCATATAGATGGTTTTCGTTGGGATTTAACAAAAGGATTCACTCAAAACTGTACATCTGGAGACGAGAATTGTACAAATGGTTATCAACAAGATCGTGTAGATGTATTAAGAGAATACGTAGACTACTCTTGGACTTTAGACCCATATCACTATGCTATATTTGAACACTTAGGGTCTGATCCTGAAGAACAACAATGGGCTAATTATCGTATTGGAGAAACTATTCCTAAAGGTGTAATGATGTGGAAAGAAATGTGGAACGATTACAAAAACCTTGGTAATGGTAATGCTGCAAACATTAGCGGTATGGGAAGTAACGAACATGGGTTTACAATGAAAAGAGCTTTAGGTTACCCAGAAAGTCATGATAAAGACCGTGTAATGTACGAGATGGCAACCTTTGGCGCTAGCAATGGTAGTTATGATATAACAGATTTAAATACCGCTTTAACAAGAATGTCAACCATTGGTGCAACATCTATCATGATTCCTGGTCCTAAAATGTTATGGCATTTTGCTGAATTAGGAATGGACATTTCTATTTGGACTTGTGATAATGGTGTAGTAAATAGTGACTATGACGGAAATAATGATGGCGACTGTAAATTATCTACAAAACCACAACCACAATGGGTAAACAACTGGACAAGTGACCCAAATAGAAGTCAAGTTTTTAACGATTGGTCTAGATTGAACGATTTAAAAATTAACGAAGATGTTTTTGAAGGCGACTACTCTATTGACTCTGGAGATTTAACACCTCGTATTTTTATTTGGAATGATGCCATTCCTGCAACAGAGTTAAAAAATGTAGTGATTTTAGCAAACTTTGATTTAACAGCTCAAAACATTGTACCAGATTTCCCTTATACGGGAACATGGTATGATTTAATGGATGAAACCAACTCAACATCAATTAATGTAACAAACACCACAGCAACAATTAATATTCCTGCTGGTGAATTTAGAATTTTTGGTAATGCTGTGCCACAAAATTTAAGCACTACAAGTTTTGATGTAGAAGATTCTATAAAACTATATCCAAACCCAACTAAAACAACATTTTCGGTAAATATTAAATTAAACAATGTATCGATTATTGATGTTTCTGGAAAAGAAATCAAAACATTTAACGGTGATTTTGAAAAAGGACATGCTTTTAATGTAGAAGGTATTTCAGAAGGGTTGTACCTTATTCAACTTGAAAATGAAAACGGTCAATCTTCAACTCAAAAGTTGATTATTAATTAATCAAAAAGATCTTTAATTACAAAATTGGCTTTAATCATTTTGATTAAAGCCTATTTTAGTTTAAAACAAAAAAAAGCTAACTTATTCAGTTAGCTTTTTTACTCTGTACAGGCGGAGAGACTCGAACTCTCACACCTTGCGGCACTAGATCCTAAGTCTAGCGTGTCTACCAATTCCACCACGCCTGCAACTTGTTTCCGTTAATTTCGGATTGCAAATATAATCAATAGTTTCAATTTACAAACAAGTTAATAGCAGATTTTTTTGATTTCCTTTTTGTACTTTTACATAAATCATAAAATTCTCTTATGCAAAACATTTCAACATACGTAAAAGACAACAAACAACGCTTTATTGACGAGCTAATAGAACTTTTAAAAATTCCTTCAATAAGTGCAGATTCTGCTTACAAAGAACACACTTTTAATACAGCAGATGCAGTAGCAGAAAGTTTAAAAAAAGCAGGTTGTGACAACGTAGAAATCTGCCCAACCGATGGTTATCCTATTGTCTATGCAGATAAAATAATTGATAAAAATTTACCAACCGTTTTAGTTTACGGTCATTACGATGTGCAACCGCCAGACCCTTTAGACTTATGGCTTTCGCCTCCTTTTGAACCTGTAATAAAACCTACAGATTTACATCCTGAAGGTGCAATTTTTGCACGTGGCGCTTGTGATGACAAAGGGCAAATGTACATGCACGTAAAAGCAATGGAATTTATGACCAAAAACAACTGCTTGCCTTGTAATGTTAAATTTATGGTTGAAGGCGAAGAAGAAGTTGGTAGCGTAAACCTTGGTCCATTTGTAAAAGAAAACCGCGAAAAATTAGCCAACGATGTGATCTTAATATCAGACACTGGTATGATTGCCAAAGATGTGCCTTCTATTACAACTGGATTACGTGGTTTAAGTTATGTAGAAGTTGAAGTTACAGGTCCAAATCGCGATTTACATTCTGGATTATATGGTGGTGCAGTTGCCAATCCAATAAATGTGTTAACAAAAATGATTGCTTCGCTTCATGATGAAAACAACCATATTACCATTCCTGGTTTTTATGATAAAGTTGAAGAATTAAGCCAAGAAGAACGTGCGCAAATGGCAAAAGCACCATTTTCTTTAGACGCTTACAAAAAAGCTTTAGACATTGATGCTGTTTATGGTGAAGCTGGATACACAACAAACGAGCGTAACAGCATTAGACCAACCTTAGACGTTAACGGAATTTGGGGCGGATACATTGGTGAAGGTGCAAAAACTGTTATTGCAAGCAAAGCTTATGCAAAAATTTCGATGCGATTAGTACCAAATCAAGATTGGGAAGAAATCACACAACTATTTAAAACACATTTTGAAAACATTGCTCCAGAAGGTGTAAAAGTACTTGTAAAACCGCATCACGGCGGACAAGGTTACGTCACACCAATAGACAGTGTTGGTTATCAAGCTGCAAGTAAAGCTTACGAACAAACTTTTGGAAAAACACCAATACCTCAACGTAGTGGCGGAAGTATTCCTATCGTTTCGCTTTTTGAAGAGCAGTTAAAAAGCAAAACCATTTTAATGGGCTTTGGTTTGGATAGCGATGCTATACATAGTCCAAACGAACATTTTGGCGTATGGAATTATCTAAAAGGCATAGAAACCATTCCGTATTTCTATCAATATTTTACAGAGCTACATAAATAAAATTTGGGTGTTTCCACCTTTTGCTTCTAATGGCAAAAGGTGGTCACGCTTTTCATTATATCTTAATTTTGCCATATATGGTAGCAAAATTAAGGATGTCATTACAATCGCTAACACAACTAACCCTAAGTGAAAGACCAACATTTTAAGCACGTTTTAGAACTTACCTTTGCTACCTTTTTAATAAGTAC
The DNA here is from genome assembly GCF_037029465.1 of Mesoflavibacter sp. CH_XMU1404-2. Taxonomy (NCBI): domain Bacteria; kingdom Pseudomonadati; phylum Bacteroidota; class Flavobacteriia; order Flavobacteriales; family Flavobacteriaceae; genus Mesoflavibacter; species Mesoflavibacter sp. CH_XMU1404-2. The sequence continues at coordinate 268,562 of NZ_JAYMEM010000006.1, forward strand.
TTCTGGTGCTTTAGGTAGATATATAGATATGCCTGCGCCAGTAACAATTTGGTGGCGAAGCATTCTGGCAATGCTTATTTTATTGGGTTATTGTAAGTTTAAAAACATCAAATTAAAGATTCATACCAAAAAAGATTTAGGCGGATTTATAATTGCGTCCATCTTTATGGCTTTACATTGGATTACATATTTTATTGCCTTACAAAAATCAAGTGTTGCAATTGGCATGTTATCGCTGTTTACGTTCCCAATAATTACAGCACTTTTAGAGCCTCTATTTTCTAAAACTAAATTTGATGTCATGCACCTTTTACTTGGCGCAATGGTACTTTTAGGTATTTATATTTTATCTCCAGAAATAGATTTTGAAAACGACGCATTTATAGGCATATTCTTCGGATTGGTATCTGCTTTGTGTTATGCACTTCGAATTTTAATAATGAAACAATATGTAACCACCTATCACGGTAGTCATTTAATGTTTTATCAATTATTAATTATGGGTATTATGTTATCGCCTGTATTAATCTTCTTAGACAGCTCTAATATGGTGACGCAATATCCTTATGTGATTATTTTAGCGTTAGTCACTACAGCTTTAGGACATACTTTATTTGTGCAAAGTTTAAATCATTTTAAAGTGAGTACAGCAAGTATTATTGGTAGTACGCAACCTATTTTTGGGATAATTATTGCTTACTTTTTCTTAAATGAAATCCCAACCTGGAACACCTTTTTTGGCGGACTATTAATCCTTTCTACCGTCATTATAGAAAGTCTTAGAACACGAAAGAAATAAAATATTTTCACTCAAAATTCGTTCTACGTTTGTAGAATTCATTTTTATATTCTACATTTGTAGAGGTTATTCTAAAAACATAGAACATGCAGTTATCAAAATCTGAAGAAGAATTAATGAGTTATTTATGGCAATTAGAAAAAGGCTTTATGAAAGACTTGCTAGATGCCTATCCAGAACCAAAACCCGCAAACACAACAGTTGCGACGCTTTTAAAGCGTATGACAGACAAAGGTTTTGTAGCATATAACAAATTTGGAAACTCTAGACAATACTATCCTTTAGTTAAAAAGAAAGACTATTTTTCTAAGCATGTAAATGGTTTAATTAAAAACTTTTTTAATAACAGTAGTACGCAATTTGCTTCTTTTTTTACTCAAGAAACAGATTTAACAAAAGAAGAATTAGAAGAACTACGCGCTATTATAGACAATCAAATTAAAAACAAATAATCATGGGTATTCTGCTACTAAAATCATCGGCATGTTTAGCTATTTTAATGCTATTTTACAAAATAGTTTTAGAGCCATTAAACCACCATCATTTTAAAAGGTTTTATTTGTTAGCTGCGCTTTTAACATCGGCAATCATACCTTTTATTACATTTATTAAATATGTAGAGCCAACTTTTGATTTTGGTGTTTACGATCCAGAAAGTATGACAACGCCGCCATATTTTCCTGCAGAATTACCGACAATTACAGAAGAACAACCCAATACATTTTTACCAGCACTTTTATGGACGATTTATACTATTGGTATCATTGTATTTTCAATGCGATTTATTTTAAATCTAATTAAAATTTCATCTAAAATTAAAACAAATCAAAAGGTAAAAACCAATGTTTTTATAAATGTTTTAATTGAAAAATTAGCTGTTCCGCATACGTTTTTCAACTATATTTTTCTTAATAAATCTGCTTTTGAAAATAACAAAATTCCGCAAGAAGTTTTATTACATGAACAAACACATGCCAAGCAAAAACATAGTTTAGACATCTTGTTTTTAGAAATCTTGCAAATTATCTTTTGGTTTAATCCACTACTCTACTTTATAAAAAAAGACATCAAACTTAACCACGAATTTTTAGCAGATCAGCAAGTATTAAAAAGTGGTTACCACCCAAAAACATATCAAAATCTCTTGTTAAGGTTCTCATCAAACCAAAAAGAGTTAGCATTAGTTAATGCTATCAATTATATGTCAATCAAAAAACGTTTAACAATTATGAACACACAAACATCACTCAAAACCAAATGGCTAAGAAGCCTATTACTATTACCTGTATTGGCTTTACTTTTATTTAGTTTTAGTCAAACTAAGGAAGTTGAAAAAAGTATTGAACCAAAAATTGAATATAATGAAACCAGCAAACTTTATGCTAGAAGCATAGACATCAAGGTCATTAAGGAAGGGCACTATTTAATAGATGGATTTCTAGCTAACAAGAAAAACTTTGTAAATATTTTAAATCAATTACACCAAGATATCTCAAAAAGTGAAAGAGAAAAAGTAATAAATATACATGTTGATAGTCCAGAAGAAATCTCTGACAAAGAAGTTTGGTTTATTTTTAATAATGTTCAAGATTATGGCTACCATAGAATTGTAGCATATAATCAAGAAATTATTAGATCTAAAGGAAATACTCCTTTTAAATTAGAAAATGATATTGGTTTAGAAAAGAATAATAAGCAAATCTTAGAAATCAATCAAAACCCATTATCTTTTAAATTAAATGGTAAGCCAACTAGTTTAGAAAAATTAAGAACAGATTTTATAGACTTGTTTGGTAAAAATGACGTTGAATTACGGATAAATTCAAAAGGTAAAAGTCTTGATTATTCTATTTTAGAAAAGGTAACTGAAGAGTTAGAAGGTTTATGCAAATCAATAGAGTTAAGTCATGGTATTACTATCAATGACAAAACACATAAAGTAGCACCAAATAAAGACCATTCTTTTAATATTGTAAAAAAAGAAGAAGCTATACAGGACAAACAATACCCAATGCTAGGTTTTTCAGTTTTTAAAGGTGATCCTATTTATGCCAATAAAAAATTGATACGAGCAAGTCAAGTTGCCGTAACTACAGAAAAGAAGGTATTAAATTTTAAGTTTAAAGTACCTGGTAAACCTACTGTAAAAGTTGATGGCACATTACTTAACAAAGAAGCTGTCAAGTATCTATTTGAAACAGAAGATGGTACTACAGTACAATATTTTGATATTAAACTTGAAGATGGTAGTAGAGTACCGCCTATGCTTGTGGTTATAACAGAAAAACCAAATAAAAAAGATAATGAATTAATTCCACCACCGCCACCACCTATCCCTCAAAATGCAACAAAAGAACAAAAAGAGAAATACGAAAAGATTAGTGAAGAATACTACAGAAAATATAAAATAGTAGATGGCAAACCAATTAAAATATCTGAACCTCCAAAGCCTAAAAATTTAAAAAAGGAACCAAAACCACCTGCACCACCAAAACCAAAATCGCCTTTAGACACAGTTGTTGAAATGGCAAAAAAAGGGGCTACTTTTTATTACAACGATGAAAAAATAACCTCTGATAAAGCTATAAAACTTTTAAAAGAAAATAAGAATTTAAATATATCTTCAAGTACTAATAATGGAGTTTCAACAGTTCATATTTCTGATAAACCCATAAAAATTATTAACGGCAAAGTAGTTAATGATTAAATAAAAAATCCATTCAATTTTTTGAATGGATTTTTTTAAACTAACTCTAAATTATAACTACATATCAGAATAGTTGATAGTAAAAGCACCTTCTGTTAATGTATAAGTAGCACCTGTTGCTGCAGTTGGATCCGTTACAAAATTAAAAGTACCTGATATTGTATTGGTTTCTGTATTATGTTCTGTTATGACTAATGAACCTGAAGCTGATTCGCCTACGTTTTCAAATTCATCATTTGGTGTGTAATATTGTGCATAAACATAGTAGTCTGCTGTTGCGTCTGGTGTTAAACTGTAAGTACCTGTAGGTATATTATTTGGTACAAAAATATTTATACCTGTAGTTTGTGTAGCACTTGCATTAATACTTGCGCTAAGTAAAATAGTATTTGAAACTCCGGTAGAATTAAAACCTGATACAAATTGAGGGTTAAAATCTGCTCCATCTACCTTACAGAAAAAAGAATTTGCAGAAGGGTTTTGGTCTTGGTTATTATCATCATCACCAGAACAAGATGTTGCAACTGTTGAGATGAATAAAAATAAAAGCATTAAAGGTTTGATAAGTAATTTCATTTTAAATTTTATTAATTAATAGTTTGTTTTTATCTATTAGTGACAAAAGACATAAAAGGTTAACATTGTGTTTTTAGATAATCATTCTAAAATCAACTTGGTCGTTAAAACCTTTTTATCCTGCTGTACTTTCAATAGATATACTCCTGTTTTTAGAGTATTAATATTCATAGAGATTTCTTGAGAACTTTGAGAGAACTTTTGTTTTAAAACAACTTGTCCAAGTAAATTGTAAATACTAACATTTATTGGATTTTTAATTGAACCTTTTATCTTAATAAACAACTGACCATTAGTTACTGGATTTGGATATATTTTATAGACATCTGCAATATTAATATCTTCTGTACCTAAAGTACAGGCGTTTAAAATTGCAGTATCACTAACACAATCATTTAGGTTAAGGGCAATACTTCTAAGGTTATTAGCATCTGATAAATAAGTACAAAAATTAGGAAGACTACAGACCGTTAAATTAGGATTTTGTTGGATAACTAGTCTCCAAAAAGTACTTGGATCTATGTTTTCTAAACTCGTTATATCTGTTAGATTATTATTTTGATTAATAATAATTTCGCCATTCACGATTGTTAAATTTTGAAATCCATCTAACGAAACTAAGTTAGCATTGTTTACTATTTCAAAATCATGATTAGTATATGTTCCTACAAAAGTTAAGCTAGATAATGCTGTTACATCTGTAAGTGAAGCGTTAGATGTTATTTCTAAATCTGCACTAATAAAAGAGACATTATCTAAGCCAGCTAAACTTTGTAAACTTGGATTAAAAACAACTCTAATACGATATACCGAAGTAATGCCTTCTAAACCAATTAAATTAGTTAATATACTATTATCGTTTATAAAAATTTCTTCAACTGAAGACAAATTACTTAACCCGTTTATATTACCTAAATTATAATTAGAATATAAACTTAAGGTTTCTCCAATAGAAGTTAATCCTACCAATCCGTCTAAATTTGATAAACTAGCATTACTATTAATTTGAAGTGTTTGACCTATACCTAATAGATTTTGAAAACCATTTAAGTTATCCATCAAAGCATTATTTGAAATCCTTAAATCACCAACTATATTAGTTATGTTATTTAATGCCGATAAATCTGTTAAGCTATTATTGTAATATAAAGAAAAGTCGCCACCAATAGTAGTTAAAGAAGTACTTAAACCATTAAGAGATGTTAGATTGTCATTATTTGATATATCAAAAAACTGAGGTGCATTTACATTAAAATTAGTAATCACTGTAGTTAATCCACCTAAACCTGTTAAATCTTGTAATTGGTCGTTATCTTCAATTCTAAAACTACCTTCAACATCACTTAAATTATCTAATCCCGTTAGGCTTATAATATTATCGTTTCTAAAAACAACTACTTGTGTGGTTACTTTTGTAAATCCTTCTAATCCTGAAAGGTCTGTTATACCTGAATTTTCAGAAATAATTAAAGATCCAGATTCTGTTATATTGTGCAAACCTGATAAATTTAAAAGACCAGGCATCTTATTAATTTGAACTTCAAAACCTACCTTAGTAATATTCTCAAAAACACTTATTGATGAAATCAAAGGGTTATCATTAATCCAAAAATTACCAACAATCTCTCCTAAGTTTCCATTTCCCATCGGAACTAAATTTGAAAGCCCATTTAGGTTAGCTAGCACTGGATTTTCATAAATCAAAAGTCCTCCATCATTAAGTATTGTCAAGCTTGTAAGAGCATCTATTTCGGTTAAAACTTGATTTCTATTAATAATTAAAGAATTTACTTCTTGAATATTTAAACCATTTAAAGTTGTCAGGTTACTAGTACCATAATTTGACCCAGAAATTGAAAACGTGCCTGTAACAAAATTTATATTTGCTAAAGGTGATAAATCTGAAATGTCCGAATTTGTATTAATAAGTAAATTACCCGTTATGGTTGTACAAGTTGGGTAATTCACTAAAAAATTATCCACTTCATTCTGAGAAGCTAAAGTAACATTGCCTGTAGGACATTGCGCATAAATAACACCTACAAAAAACAGATTGATTAATAAGAGTAGTTTTAACTTCATAGATACAAATAGTTTTAAATTAATAGTCTTGTACCTATTTGTGACAGCTTATTAAAAAGGTTAACACACTTTTTTAATACATTTGTTAATAGACACCATGTTAACCTTTCTAAAGTTGTCTCATAAATGAGTAAAGATTTGACTATTGAAGCTTTAAAAGCTGGAGATCAAAAAACATATGCTAGACTATATACTGCGTATAAAAAAGACTTTATAAGCTTTGCTCATAAATTTAAAATAGAAGAAAGTGATATTCTAGACATCTATCAAGACACTTTTTTAGCACTTTATGACAATGTTGCTAGAGGCAAAATAGACCAACTTTCATGCAGTTTAAAAACCTATATTTTTAGTATAGGAAAATATAAAATCTATGAACATTTAAGAGCTAACAAAAAATTAGTATTAGAAGAAAACTTAGAAGATGAATGTGTGATAGACCACTTAAATCTAGAAAATAACCAACTAACTGAAAGGCAAGAAAAATTTAAAATAGCTTTTGAGAAACTAGGTGAAAACTGTCAAAAAATAATTAACCTTTTTTACTTAGATAAAAAAAGCATCAAACAGATTAAAATCTTAGGCAACTATAAAAACGAAAATACTGTAAAAGCTCAAAAGTCTAGATGTATGAAGACTTTAAGAGAATTAATAAAATAGCAAAATGGATAGAGAAAAACTCATACAAGATTATCTTTCTGACAGGCTAAAAGGTGAACGACTGGATTATTTTAATCAATTAATTGAAACCGATACGCAATTTAAAGTCGAAGTCGAAGAAGCAAAAGACTTACAAGAAGCTTTAATAAGTAGAAAAAAAGATGATTTAAAAGCTTCTTTTAATACCATTGACCAAAAAAACACCTCAACATTCAATTATAAAAAACTGCTAATAGCAGCAATATTAATTATTGGATTAGGGTTATTGACTATCCCTTTTTTAAATAAAAGCACAGACCATCAAAAGTTATATGCACAACATTTTGAGCCTTATAGAAACATTATAAAACCGATAGAAAGAGGCACTGAGAGTAATGATTTAGAAACCACAGCTTTTTTTAATTATGAAACTAAAAACTATAAAAAAGCTATAAAAAATTTTGACAGTTTATATAAAAAAACAAATAGCTCATATCTTCTTTTTTACAAAGCAAATTGCTTGTTAGAACTTGATAAAAATGAACAAGCCATAAAAACACTATTAAAACATCAAGAGTTTAAAGACTCCTTTTTTGATAAAAGTAAATGGTATTTAGCTTTAGCTTATTTAAAAAACAATCAAATTGAAAAAGCTAAATCAGAATTAACAAGTATTGTCTCAAATAAAACTTATAAGTATAAAGAAGCAAATTTGTTATTAAAATCTTTATAAGTTAACCTTTTTAAAGTTTTGTCACTAATAAGAAAAACCAGTGATGAAACATAAATTTTTAATCTGTTTTACTTTATTTTTTAACATCTGTTTATCTCAAGTTGGTATTAATAACACTAATCCTAACGCTACTTTAGAGATAACAGTAAGTAATACAACAACACCTCAAAATACAGATGGGTTGTTAATACCCAGAGTTAGTAATTTTCCTGCTACCAATCCAACAGCAGCTCAAAACAGCATGCTTATATATCTTACCAATAATGTTGGAGGTAACACACCAGGTTTTTATTATTGGAACAACAACTCTACTTCTTGGGAAAAGATTGGTTGGTCAAGAAAAGGTAATAGAGGTACAGATTCTACTATTAATTTTTTAGGCACTTTAGACAATCAAGATTTAACATTTAGAACTAATGATATTGAACATTGGAGGATGAGCACAAAAGGACAATTAGAGTCTTTACAAAATAGAGGTGCAATTTATATTGGGGAAAACGCAGGAGAGAATGATCAAAGCTCCTCTTTCGCTTTTGACAGTAACTCTAGTATTTTCATTGGAAAAAACGCAGGCTATAGTAATACTACTGGCATCAACAATATAGCTATTGGTCCAATGTCCTTAAATTCTAATACAACTGGTGGAGCAAATATAGCAATAGGACCTAACACCCTACTTTTTTCAACTTCAGATTCTAATACAGCTATAGGCGAAGCCGCATTAAGAAATTTAACAACAGGAGAACATAATACATCTGTAGGAAGCTTATCAGGATACTCAACTTCTACAGGCTCATATAATACTTTTTTAGGCCAAACTGCAGGTATGGGCAATACAACAGGTAATAATAATGTTTATTTAGGCAATGGTACTGCAAGATACAGCGGTAATAGTTCAAATAACGTAGTAATTGGACAGACTACTTTTTACAATAGCAATGGTACTGGAAATGTAATTATTGGTAAAGGAGCAGGTAATAGGTTAGAAAATATTGCTTCTAATGTTTTTATTGGTCAAAATGCTATGACTTCTACAGGCACAATAAATAGAACTGGAAACCAAAATGTTGCTATAGGTGAAAGAGCTGGTTATGAATCTGGTGATGTAAATGGAAATATCTTAATTGGTTACAGCTCTGGAACAGGAATTACAGAGAGCAATAGATTATACATAGAAAATTCATCTTCAACTTCTCCCCTAATATATGGTGAATTTGATAATGATATGATTAGAATAAATGGCACTTTACAAATTGGAAAACTAAACTTAACTGGTTACGTTTTTCCAACAACAAGAGGAAATAATGGAGAAGTAATGGTAACCGACGCTAATGGCAATTTAACTTGGCAAAATATAACAGGCTCAAGTCCTTTTACTAAAACTGGTACTACAATTAGACCAACTAGCATAGGAGACGATTTAAGTTTTGATAGCTCTGACTCTAGTATCACTTTTGCAGCTACTAGCACATCTGCTCCGCCTATGATTAATATGTATTCTAGTGGCTCTACTAATTACGAAAGAATGGTAATTGCACATAGCGAAACTAGCCCTAATTATGGACTAAAATATACAGATACTGGTGATTATTTTAGTATTGTTGGTGCTGGCAACGAAATGATTAGATTAAACACCATTGGTGCTAATCCACTTACTGTTAATGGCACTGCAACTTTTGGTAATTCTGGTAACCAATACACTTTACCAAGTACAGATGGACAAAAAGGAAATGTTCTAACAACAGATAGTGCAGGTAATGTAAATTGGTCTGGTACTATGACAAAAAACATTACCTCTACAGGTTTTGTTTTTGGTAATTTTACAATCACAGATACAATTTACACATTAAAAGTTCTTAATACAATTACTAGTATTACCATACCAGATGCTACTATTCAAACTGGAAGAATTATAGTACTAATTGGCACAAACGGTATTACCACAAAAAGCTTTAATATTACCAACGGTAATGTTTATGATGTAGTGACTAATTCAAATATTACTAGTATAAGTGCTAATCAAAGATTTACAATTCAAAGTGATGGTACAGATTGGTTAGTTATTTCAAATTAAAAAAATTAATGCAACAGGTTTTTATGTTTTAAAAACTATTATTCCTTAATCTACCTAAGCCGCCTTTTTAAGGCGGTTTTTTATTACTAAACCTAAAGGAATAATTAACAATATTAACCACCAATAGCTTATGTTACCTTCATTTTTTACTGCTATTGTGTCTCCTGTAACTACAAATCCTGACCAATAATATGGATGTTTTAAAGCGACATCATCTGTATTATTTAAGTAGTCTAATTTAGCCAATTGCAAGGCTTTATCTTTAGTTTCACCTTGCTTTAAATAGTTATAAAAAGAAGTCATGATTATAGAGGTTTCTTTATCAGGCACTTTCCAAAGACTCATGATAGTACTTGGTACACCTGTGTAAGTAAAAGCGCGTGCCATACTCATTAATCCTTCTGATTTCTCAAGTTTTCCAAAACCTGTATTACAAGCACTTAAGACTGCCAAATTAGCATTTAAATTTAAGCTATATATTTCTGCAGCTGTAAGTGATTGATTAGGCTCAACTTCATTAAAAAGAAGTTTATTATTCATTGGATTACTTTGATTTAATGTAGAATGCATCGCTAAGTGCAATACCCCATAATTTTTACCTTCTTCAACAAATAAATCCTTACTAGCTTTTTCATTTACATAAGTTGTTCCTCCATAAATTGCTTTAATATTTTCTACCTCATCAACGTTGTTTGTCAAAGCTATTTTTGAGTATTTAGGAGCAAATCCTGCCCAACCTTTAGATTGCGTTTTTAAGCTTTTTTGTTCTTCTAAAAGCGTTAAGGAACCTGCATAAGAAATACTAAAACTTTCAACCAGATAATGATTATTTTGCACTAGAACTTCAAATGGTAGAACAGTTAAAATATCATCTGCAATGATGGTTATTTTTTTAATATCCTTTTCAATTTTAGGCAACACTAAATTAGAAATACCTTTTGATGTTTCGGTTAAGGATACTCTATTGTTAATTTGACTTTTAAATTGGGTAATTTTATCTCTTAGAGCAACTATGTCTTTTAATTGGGTAATTTCAATATTTTCTTTTGAAATCTTGAAACAGTACCCAATGTTCTTATCTATGTAGTACTCTAAAATAGCTTCATCACTATATAATTTGGTTTGATAAGACTTTAAATTATCAGAAACTTTTACGCGTTTTAAAGATGCATATTTAGGGTAATTTACATTTAAATCGGTAATTAAATTCTCATATTCAAGAGATAAATTTTGTTGCTCTAAATAGAGTTTATTAAGCAGTTCTTCATTCGAATTCGTTTGTTGTTTTAAAAACTGAATATTATTATAAACACTCTGCAATTTATCTTTTAATTGCTGTTCTTTTTCTATTAATTCTTTTGGTACACCAGCAATGTTTTTAAACTTAACTTGCTGAATTCCTTCTAATAACGCTGAATTTTTATTAACCTCTATAAGCTTTAAAAAAAGATTTAAATAGCTTTCTTGACTTGTTTTTTGATATGCTTTGTAAACACTATTTAATGTTTGTGTAATAGCTTCTTTTAAGTAATTAGCGTAGTAAACTTGATTGTTATGGTTAGAAAAATTATTCTTACTATCTATAACTAATTTTATAAATCGGTTAGTTTCTTCTTCTAAATTAAAATTAGGAGATTGCCAGGATAATTCAATTTGAAGTGCTTTTAATTGTATTTGCTGAAATGCTGAAATTTGAACATCTGAATATCTTTTTTCTAGTTCTAAAATCAAAGATTTAGCCGCTTCAAATTCACTTTTATTTTTCAAATAATTTATCTTCTGTATCAAATATTCAACTTGAAAATAAGTTGCATTTTTAAATTTTGTACTTAAAAGCATGTCTTGCCTTTTAAAAACATTGTCATCATAAAAACCTAAATCAATCAAGCTTTTATTAGCTTTAAGTTCAAATAAACCTCTATCAATATTCTTAGCTATTTTAGATGTTTTTTTTAAAAAATTAATAGCGTTTAAAGTGTCTTTAGCTTGCATGTACAAATCACCTAATTGATAATTTGCATTGGCAACATATCTGTGGTTTTCTTTTGTTTTAGTGAAAATTTCATTAAACGCTTCGTTTGCTAAAGCTAAAGCTTCTTCTTTTTGATTGTTTTTTATTAGCACATTAGCTAATACAAATTTTGAAGTCGCTATCATATAAAACTCGGTTTCACCTAACACTTCCATAGCCAGACCAAGTGACTTTTCTGCATATTTTTTAGCATTTTCTATATCATAATTAGATAGGTATGCTGCAGATAAATTTCGATAATCATCTACTAAATATTGGTTTTTAGGGTTTAGAATCGAATCAAAAGTTACGGCTTTTGTAAAGTATGTTATTGACTGATCAGAATTACCCAATCGATCATTATATGTTAACCCTAAATTATAACTGTTTGCTGCTAATATATTGTAGTTGGGATCTACTAATTCTTCTCCAATTTTTATAGATTTTTTGTAATTAGTTAATGAACTATCAATAGCTTCTTTTCCATCATAAGCAACACCTAAAACAGAATAAGCTACAGATAAATTTTTCTTTAAATGTTTAGATTTAAAATAGTTTATTGCTTCTTGTAAATTAGCAATAGCTTTATCATATTTAGCTGAATCTATGTAAACTCTTGCTAAATATTCTTTAGAGAACATTTCTGTTAATGTATCCTTTTTTTTACAGTCTTTATATTGGTCTATAACTTCTAAAACTTCATTTAAATAAAGACGTCTTTTAACTTGTGACTTTGTGTAGACTTTGTAATAATCAATACTATGTTTAATCGTAGAATCTTTTAAATTATTAGCTACATACAAGCTATCTGCTTTTAAAAATTTTGTTCTTCCAAGCTTAAACTTACTTTGTTCTAAATCTAATTTTGCGCTTAAAACCAATGTTTGTAAATACGTTGAGTCACTTTGTTTTAAACTATCAATTCTAATGCTTACAACGGTATCTAATTGTTTAAGTAAAGCTCTATCTCCTGTTTTTAAGTAGTTTAAATAATCCTGATTTGCCTTTTTTAAAGTAAAAGAAGTATTGTTCACTACTTCTTTTGATTTTTTATGTTTATGTTTTTCACATGAAAAACATAGCAAAATAGAAATTAAAGCAATAAAATGAAGTTTGTAAAAAACAGGTTTAATCACGGTTAAGATTTTGGTAAATTGATTAGCTCTTCAAATATAGAAATTAAATAAAAAAGCCTAAACAAAATTGTTTAGGCTTTTTCGTTTATAAAACTAATACATTATGGAAGTTGAGAATACCCATTTCTTGTTTTCCAAAGAAAGTATTTCTCAAATAAGACTTTTGAAAAATCATAGAAAACATTTGGTATCATGATAGCAAAATTTCTTGGTTTAAATAATTTATCAGATAGAATAATTACTTCCTTTTTACCAGCGTCCATTACGCAAATTCCGGGTATTTTTCCCCAAGCTTTTTTCTTAAGTTCTGTTTTCCCTTTTTGAACTCTTATAATATTTTCTGCAACAATTTTACCTGTTTCATCAGATGGATAACCTGTTTTTGGTGTAGAAAATGGCACTTCTCCACAAGTAAATGGTGGTTTTACATCTACTGCAATTCCTGCAGCCCAAACATTTGGTAAAGTAACATGTCTGTAATCGTCTGTTACTGGTATATATCCTGCTGGTGTAGCTTGTAATCCTGGTGATTTAGTCACAAAATCAACACCAACAAATGGTGGCATTAACATGGTGAACTTAGCAGGAATTTCTTCACCTGTATTTAAAACTACTTTATCTTTAAAAACTTCTTTTACACCAACTTCGGTTCTAAAATGAATATTAAACATTTTCATAAAAGACTTTAACATGGTTTCGCCTCCTTTAATTCCGTCAATTCCAAAGTGTCCTAAATAGTTTTCGGGAGTAATCCAATATAAATCTACTTTCTTTCTTATCTTTTGCTCTCTAAGCCATTTTTCAATATTAAATAAAAACTCATAAGCTGCTCCCATACAACCAGCATTTTGAGTTGCCCCAACTACGATTCCGCCAGGGTTTTTCTTAAATTCTTCTAATGCTTTTCTAGTTTTCATTGCGCCATTTGGCGTACCTATATAATGAGCAAATTCTTTAACTCCTGGTGCTACATCATATTTTACTTTTGGACCTGTTGCAACCACTAAATGATCATAATTTACTTCGCCTTTATCGGTTTTTACAATTTGGTTTACCGTATCTACTTCTAAAGCTTCTGCGTTAAGAAAATCGACACCTCTTTTTTCTAAAATGGTATCTTTTCTAAACGAAATATCTTTAACATCTCTTCTCCCAAACGGCACCCAAATTAAAGATGGTACAAATAAAAATAATGGCGATTTATCTATCAGCACTACCTCTTGTTGATCTTTACCTTTTCTTTTTAACTCTAAGGCTGCAGTAATACCTGCAAAGTTGCCTCCTATCACTACTGTTTTCATGGTTAATATGTTTTTAATTGGTAGCACTAATTTACTAACAAACAACTTCTTACACAGTAACAGAAGTTACACATCAACATATAAAAACTTGATTTTAAATGTTAATTTATGTAACAATTAAGACCAATTTACGTTCTTATAGATATCATCCATCAATCAAAAAACAATCACATCATGTTACAACAATTCTTTATTATTTGCTCTGGCGCAGATATTAACATCTTAAAAAATGCTTCTTCAAGTGAAAAAAACAAATACGCAGGTATTGGCGCCACTGTCTTTTTTACGGCTTTAATGGCTTTTATCGCATCTGGTTATGCGCTTTATACCGTTTTTGACAATCTTTTTACAGCCATCTTTTTTGGACTAATTTGGGGATTACTCATTTTTAATTTAGATCGTTTTATCGTGTCTACAATTAAGAAAAGAGATTCTTTTTTAGATGAATTTTTGCAGGCACTTCCAAGACTAATTCTAGCTGTTATAATTGCTATAGTTATTTCAAAACCTTTAGAAATGAAGATCTTTGAAAAAGAAATCAACCAAGTTTTGTTAGAAGAAAAAAATGCAATGACGCTTGAAAACCAAGAACAAATTGCGCTTCAATTTTCTCCTAAAGTAGCAGAACTAAAGCAAAATATTGAAAATTTAAAATCTGAAATTGATACTAAAGAAGCTGAAGTTAATGCACTTTACGACACTTATATTAGCGAAGCCGAAGGTACTTCTGGAACAAAAAAACTAGGCAAAGGTCCTGTTTATAAAGAAAAACGAGACAAACACGATGCTGCTTTAGCACAATTAGAACAACTAAAAACAGACAACAAAGCAAAAATTGCAGCAATAGAAACCCAACTTCAGCAACTTCAAAATAATTATCAAACTCAAGTTGATAATACGCAACCTATAATTGATGGTTTTGATGGTCTAATGGCTCGTGTTAATGCATTAAACAAATTACCTTGGTTACCTTCGTTTTTTATATTCTTATTGTTTTTAGCTATTGAAACTGCGCCAATTTTCGCAAAATTAATTTCACCTAAAAGTGAATATGATTTTAAATTAGAAGATCAAGAAACTGCTGTAAAAACATTAGTACAACAACGTGTTGAAGAACGCAAACTAGCTTTACAAACCGATTTTAAAATTAACGATAAAGTGTATACTGATTTATCTGAGGAAGACGAATTATATCAATTTAAACGCAAAAAGGCAAGAGAACTTATGCAGTTGCAAGCAGATGCATTTTATAAAAGTCAGCAAAAATTATTATAAGAAAAGCCCAATTTTCAATTAGAAAATCGGGCTTTTTTTCTTTTTAAAAATATTAATTCTTTTTTACATATTCTGTAATAATCACAATTTGTTGTCCGCCAACTTTACCTTCAATATAATTGGCATTTTCATGATCTACACGTATGTTTCTAACTGCTGTTCCTTGTTTAGCAACCATACTAGAGCCTTTTACTTTTAAGTCTTTTATTAAGACTACATTGTCTCCGTTTTCAAGAAGAACACCATTAACATCACGGTGTATAATTTTTTCGCTTTCGTCTTTATCTTCACCTGTTGCACGTGCTAAAGCCAAAGCGTCTTCATCTAAATACATCATATCTAACAGATCTTTTGGCCAACCTTCGCCTCTTAATCGCTGTAACATACGCCAAGCCATGATTTGTACTGCGACATGCTCGCTCCACATACTATCGTTTAAACAACGCCAATGGTTTGGATCCATATCGGTGTTTTTTTCTATTTGATTATAACATGTATCACAAACCAAAACGCAGGTATCTACGCTTTCATTTAATGATGGAGGAATGGTGTATTGTTGTAAATTTGAAGTTGAAGCACAAAGCTCGCAAGTATCATTGCTTCGGTCTTTTAGCATCTGAAGTACGCTCATGATGTGAAGATTTTATGTTTTTTGAATAATTGCAATGATACATTTATTTGAGTTGTTGTGCAATTATTCTTTCAATGCTTGCTGCATTTTTTTGGTCATACCTTTAACCACTTGATCGTAAGAATGATCTATAAGTTGAAATAGCAATTCTGGTAAAACTTCTCCTTTATGCACATAAATTGTGTTCCAATGTGTTTTATTCATATGAAAAGCACCTTTAATACTATCATATTCTTCACGTAACTCTAACGCATATTGTGGATCACATTTAAGTGAAATGGAACCTTCGCCAGCTTCCCATTTATCTAAAGGAATTAAGGCAAACATCTTACCTAACACTTTAAAAACTAAGGTGTCTTGATTAAAAGGAAAAGTTTCTTCTACTTTTGGTTTTTGAAGACAGTATTGATGTAGTTGCTCTATATTCATGCATAAATATAGTGCTTATTTAATTTCTTTTAAATTAACTTTTTTGGAGTTTTTCTTTTTTAATTTATTAATTTCTCGACTATTATTTTTGATAATTGGAGGAATATCTAAACTTTCTAAGGTATCATTTAAGTAGAGTAATAATCTATTCATAGCTTTGGTTTTGATTATTAATACTTAAAAGGTAACAAGATTTGATGTTAATACAAAGAAAACTGACTGCTTTTTCGATAAAATACACCCATTTCAAACGTTTTCGTAGCTATTCTCTTATTTTTTTAATATCGTCTGTATCCAAGACTAAATTTTGATAATCTAGTGTCCAACCTATGGTTTGAACAATATTTTCTACCAATTGTAAAGACTCTAAAGCTTCTTGTTTTGCTACGTTAAACAATCCGCTTTCTGGCACTTTTTCTAAAATATGTTGCTTAGCTTCTTCATTAAGCGCTGTTAAATCTGCAGCTTCAAACTTATTGAAATAACCATCTTTTTTATCGTAATAGTTTAAATTAGTTTCTATTGAAAGTATTTCGGGTTGCGGAAAACTTTTGATAATTACCGTTTTAGTGTCTTGATTTGCTTCTAAAGTTACTTTATTAAAATCGAAACCCACATACGCTTTTGCATTTATTACTACCAACGCTTTTTTACGGCTAGACACTAACTTTAAAAAGCGTTCTTTAACATCTTCATAATGATAGATTTCAGCAAAGTCACCTTCAACAGTTATAAACTTGCACACCTTTTTAATCTTGTCTAAAAGTATCACCGATTGCGAGGATACTTTTTTCTTGTTTTTAAAGTGTTTTATATAGGTTGTTATCCCTAATACAACAAGTCCACCTATTATTAATGAGATAAAGATTTCCATTATAAACTTCCTAAATGTGTGTTTTTAAAATGATCTGCATATTTAAGTCCGTATCCAAAAATTCGGTCTAAAGACGCATGAGAAAACAGGATAATTCCTATTAATTGCACGACTTCGATTTCAAAATAAATTCCACCTAAAAAGATCAAAATAGCTAATCCTTTATGATGAAATATATTGTATGTTATTGCACCAATTTTAGTATTGATTAAATAGCCTAGCATACCAATATCTGGCAGTAAAATCAATGCTAAAAACCACCACCAAGCATAACTTAATGTTGAAAACAAATAGATACCTAGTATGAATTGAAAAAGCTCTTCTAATTTTAAAATGGATTTCATTTTTTATTCTATTTTGTAAAGGATAGGTTTGCTTGGTGTTGCATCGTTTTCAAACGAAGCTATTTGTAAATTTAAAATATATTTTCCGTCTGTAATTTTATTTTTCACGTAAATAAACTCGGTTATGGTCGCATTTTTTCTAATCTTACCATCAACATCCCAAAAAGCTTTATGAGCTAATAATTTACCTTCGTCTTTTTCTTTATCAACACTTGGTAAATCTACTAAAAGATGTTGTACGCCTATTTTTTTTATAAATTGTGCTGCATCTTCGGTTAAATAAGGCCAATTGGTATTAGAGTATTGCCTAGTTAGTTTGTCTTTTGTATTTGGCATTGTGCGAATAACCAAAGCTTCTGGCTTACGTTGCTTTAATAAGAATTTTAATTGTGATTTAGAAATCACATAATCTTCATCTATTTTTTCTGGTGCAACGGTGATTAATTCTGCTTTAAAAAAGAACTGTTTTAAGCATTTATTGATACTGTAAAATTTTTCGGTAATGTGTCCAACACATTCGGTATGCGTACCGTGAGCATGCGGATTAAATTGAATGTTATTAAAGTTGATAGATGCTCCTTTTTTTACGCTTGCTGTCCACTCGCCTATTTGCGCTGGCTCTATTTTAGGCTCTTCGATATACCACGCATTGGCGTTATCTTTTGAACCACGAATGGGCATTGATATGTCTAAAGGTTTGGATAAGTCTACTGTGTATTTTTTTGTATTAATGTCTATTATTGTCTTCATTAAATTAGTTTAACATAAATAGCTCGCTTGCTATTCCGTCGGTTAAAAATTTTCCTTTTTTGGTTGCTTTTAAGCTGCCATTATCAATATACAATAATTGTTCCGAGATATAAAACTGTGCTTGTTTTAATAAGTAATCATGGTAATGTAGCCCAAACTTGTTGGTTACTTGGTCAAGATTAATACCCCAAACGGTGCGCAAACCTGTCATGACAAACTCGTTATACTTATCATTTTTGGTCAATGTTTCAGTTTCTAATGGTAATTGATTATTCTCAATCTTTTTAATGTAAATAGAATTATTTTTTACATTCCAAGCGCGTCGATGACCGTTAAAACTATGTGCTGATGGACCAATACCAATGTATGGTTTACCTAACCAATAGGCACTATTATTTTTACTGTAATAACCTGGTTTTGCAAAATTAGACAGCTCGTAATGTTCAAAACCTGCATCTTCTAATTTTTCTATAAGTTGATGAAACTGTTGGTGTGCAACCTCATCATCAACATCATCAATAATTCCTTTTTCGATAAAGTTAGCCAATGCTGTTTTAGGCTCGACAGTTAGTGCGTAACTTGAAATATGTGGTACACCAAAGCTTAGCGCTGTTTTAATATTAGTTAACCATTCTTGTGATGTGCTATTTGGTATTCCGTAGATTAAATCTAAGCTAATATTATCAAAATATTGTGTCGCAACTTCTAAACATTTTTTTGCTTCTTCGGAATTATGAGCACGATTCATCAACTTTAAATCTTTCTCATAAAAAGATTGTATACCAATACTTAGTCGATTGATTGGCGATTGGGATAATTCAATAATTTTTTGCTCAGATAAATCATCAGGATTGGCTTCTAATGTGATTTCTGGTGATGTTACAACTGCATAATTTTTATATATCGTATCTATTAAAAATTGTAGTTCTTCAATAGATAATAGACTTGGCGTTCCGCCACCAAAATAGATGGTTTCTACAGTTGCATCTTTAAATTCTTCTTTACGAAGTTGAAGCTCTTTTGCTAAAGCAGAAATTAATTGATCTTTCTTTTTTAACGAGGTCGAAAAATGAAAGTCGCAATAATAACATGCTTGTTTGCAGAATGGTATGTGAATGTAGACGCCGGACATATCAGTTGTCAATAAACAATTAACAGGAAACAATTAGCAGTAGTCAATTTACAAATTATCAGATATCAATGATTAGTGACCAACTAACAGTTAAGGTATTTTATTTATTCTTGTTTTTTTAAGTATTGAAAATAATATTTTTGATAGTTCGTCAGTGTTTGAGTGTAATTTATCAAACTCTATTTTACTTAAAAAATCTGAATCTTTAAGTAAGCTTAACCAGTACTTAGTCTCTAAGCTTTCTTTATAAGCAATTGAAATTTTAGCAGAAAAATCAGCATTTGATATTGCACCGTTTGCTTCTGTAACATTAGCTCCAATGGACGTACCAGATCTTAATAATTGTTTAGATAAGATAAACTCTTTTTTTGAATTAGTTAATTCTTTATAAACATTAACAATTTGAAGAGCTAATTGATAAGATTTATCAGCTAAAGGATTATTTGCTTGTTTAGACATTGATAACTGTTTATTGTTTATTGATTTTTGTTGAGTTTTGTTTTACAAAACTTGCCCAACCCGAATAGCTTTTACCAATTTCTACGCGACCTTGATTGTAAAAATGACAAACTGCTGCTGCTAAACCATCGGTAGAATCTAAGTTTTTTGGCAAAGTTTTTAGTTTCAATAAACTTTGCAGCATTTTTGCTACCTGCTCTTTACTAGCATTACCATTACCTGTAATTGCCATTTTGATTTTTTTTGGCGAATATTCGGTAACTGGTACTTCTCTACTTAATCCTGCCGCCATAGCAACACCTTGCGCACGACCTAACTTAAGCATACTTTGTACGTTTTTACCAAAAAAAGGCGCTTCGATAGCAATTTCGTCAGGATGATGCGTATCGATTAATTCTATAGTTCTTTCAAAAATCAATTTCAATTTTAAGTAATGGTCGTCGTATTTTTTTAAGTCTAGCTCGTTAAGTTGTAAAAAGCTCATCTTTTTATTTTCAACTTTAATCAAGCCAAAACCCATAATGGTTGTTCCGGGATCAATACCTAATATAATTTGTTCTTTTGCCATTAATTACAAGTTGCGCAACCGCTTAAAGAAACTGCAACACCAACAGTTACGGTTAATAAATTACCGTTAAAAGATCCATATCCTTCAGTTATTGGATCAAAATCACTTGCAAATCCCATAATGTAAGACGAGTCGATATATGCAGAAACAGTTCTACTTATTCCGTAATGAAATTCCATTCCGCCCATAGCATTTAAATAAGACGTTTTATTATCGCCATAAGCATCTAAAGGTTTTATCATAGAATAACCAGGACCAACATGAAAAACTACACCTGTACCAAATGGTAAAAACGTAAAATCTGATGTAGCATCATAAACAAACTGTGCATTTACACGTGTGTAGTTTACTTTAAAATCTGGTGTATTATCGGCATTTACAAATCTATTATACCCAAAATCTACTTTAGCTCCTAATTGATTAGTAAACATATGCTGAACTCCTAAATTTATGGTCGGAAAATTTAATCCATCAGCCTCAAAAGGCGTTACAAATCCATCTTGACTTGGGCTATTTACACCTACAGCAATTAGAGCTTTCCATTTACTAGTTTCTATTTGTGCTTTTACTGTGGTTAATCCCAACACTAAAAAGGCAAGCAAACAAATGATTTTAAATCTTGATAACATTGTGTGTTTTTTAGTTTATTTTGCAAGCACTTTCAGAAAAAATAAGATGAATAGTAGCTTACCTTACAAAACTAAGCAATTCTTTTTTGTACTTATCAAATTAAGTATAGTTGTTGGTGCATTTTACTTTATTTATCAAAAATTACTTAATAATCCTGAATTAAAATTTGAAGATTTTTTGCGTTTTTCAGACAAAAACAAGCTGTTTTCAACAATAAATATCATTTTTTTAGTGTTTTTAAGTGGTTTTAATTGGATTTTAGAAATTATGAAATGGCGATTTTTAATCTCAAAAATCAAAAAAATAAGTTTTTTAGAAGCTACCGAACAAAGTTTGGGCGCACTAACCGCTTCCATTTTTACTCCAAATCGTATTGGCGAATATGGTGCAAAAGCCATCTACTTTGAAAAATCACAACGTAAAAAAGTGTTGCTTTTAAACCTAGTAAGCAATATGCTACAAATGAGTGTGACCGTTATTTTAGGTGTTATTGGTTTTATTTTCTTGTATAAAAATTACGAGGTTGACATTGATTATCGATTTATTAGAGCTTTAATATTATTGACTTTAATTGCTTTGTTTGCAGTATTTGGTTTGAAACAAAACCGATTTAACATTAAAGGTTTTTCTTTTGAAAAAGTGATTAATTATATCAAAAATTTAGGTGTAAAATATTTAGGCGTTGGCTTTTTACTATCGGTGTTACGTTATGCTGTGTTTTCTTTTCAGTTTTATTTTATTTTGACACTTTTTGGAGTTCAATTAAACTATGTTGATGCTATGATTTTAATTACTTCTATGTATTTATTGGCTTCAATAATTCCGACAATTTCAATATTTGATGTGGTAATAAAAGGTAGTGTTGCATTGTATGTCTTTGGTTTGGCAGACATCAATCAGCTACCTATTTTAAGTTGTATTTTATTAATGTGGTTACTAAATTTTGCACTACCAAGTGTTTTTGGAAGCTATTATGTGCTTAATTTTAACGTTTTAAAATCTCAAAATTGATGCTTGTAATTGCTGTAATCATATTGCTTTTGTACTTGCTTTTAATAGGAAAATTTGCTTTTGCTATAGATAAAGTGCCAGAATTTAAACTGCAAGATATTCCTGCAAAAACAAAATTTTCGGTAGTTATTCCTTTTAGAAATGAAGCCGAAAATTTGCCTACGCTTTTTAAATCTATTTCTAAGTTAAGTTATCAAACTTCACTTTTTGAAATTATCTTAGTTAATGATGATTCTGAAGATCTATCGGAAGAGATTGTTACTAAATTTATTTCAACTTCAGCTTTAGATATCACATTGATTGAAAATGAAAGACAAACCAATTCACCTAAAAAAGATGCGATT
The DNA here is from genome assembly GCF_037029465.1 of Mesoflavibacter sp. CH_XMU1404-2. Lineage (NCBI taxonomy): Bacteria > Pseudomonadati > Bacteroidota > Flavobacteriia > Flavobacteriales > Flavobacteriaceae > Mesoflavibacter > Mesoflavibacter sp. CH_XMU1404-2. The sequence continues at coordinate 291,067 of NZ_JAYMEM010000006.1, forward strand.
TCTTCAGCAATAAAAATTTCAAAATACGATTGGATTATTACTACCGATGCCGACTGTGTTTTACCAAAATATTGGCTAGATAATTTTGATGCTTTTATTCAGCAAAATGAAGTTAAAATGGTTGTTGGACCAGTTACTTATCATCAAGTTAATGGATTTTTAAAACACTTTCAATTATTAGATTTTTTAAGTTTAATAGGAAGTAGCATTGCAGGTTTTGGCATTGGCAAACCGTTTTTATGTAATGGTGCTAACTTAGGTTATAAAAGATCTTTTTTTAGTGACATAAACGGTTTTGAAGGCAATGATATCATTGCAAGTGGCGACGATATTTTTTTAATGGAAAAAGCGTTGAAAGCAGATAAAAATTCGGTTAAATATTTAAAAAGTAAGCATGCTATTGTGCAAACAATACCGCAACCAAATTTTAAAAGTTTACTATCGCAACGCATACGTTGGGCAAATAAAACGTCTAACTATGATAATGGTTTTGCTAAGTTAGTTGGGTTATTGGTATTGCTAGCAAATTCAGTTGTTGTAATTGGCTTTGTATTGGTGGTTTTAGAACTGTTTCAACTCAAAACCTTTACTTATTTATTGGTTTTAAAACTGCTAATTGATTTCCTTTTGATTTATAAAACCAGCGTATTTTTCAACAAAGAAAATGCTCTAAAATATTATTTACCTTCAAGTATATTATATCCTTTTTTTAGTGTTTATGTTGCTGTTATTGGCTCGTTTTCAACTTATAAATGGAAAAACAGACGCTTTAAGAAATAGTTTTTAATTAAAAATTTCTACTTTAGCATAGAACCAAATTACAATCTCTATGAAACGATTACTTTTCATTTTAAGCCTATGTGTTTCAACATTAAGTTTTGCGCAACAAACCTACACTATTAATGGCGAATCTTTACAATTAGATACCGAAGTTGAAGGTACTTTAGACCTGCTTTGGGCTTCTGTTGACGGACAATTTAGATATTTTGTCAAGACCGAAGACAATGCTGTTACCGAACTTAAAAACACAAAAAACGACGATAATAAATACCAAAACGAGTACCAAGCGACACTAACTGATTTAACTGGCATGAATGCATCTAAAACTAAATTTACTTTATTTAGTTTGAAGCAATTTGTAAACAAATACAATGCTTCTGAAGACGATACTTACACAGCTAATGATAGTAAAGCTAAACTTAAAACAAGATTAAGCTTTTTTGGAGGTTTGACTAACAACCCTTTTGTGGAAAACCCTGATAATGAAAATGCTTTGTTTTTTGGAACTGAACTTGAAATTGTCCAAGACAAAGCACAACCTAAACATGCTGGATTTGTTAATCTAAGATACATAGCAGAAAATGACAATTTACAATATAGCGCTACACAGTTAGCTTTAGGTTACAGATTTAGGTTTATAAATCAAGACAATTTTAATGTGTATGCGCAAACTAAATTTGCAACATTAACTAATGTAAACGCAACTTACATAGTTGAAAACCCTGAAAACCCAGGAACGTTTGTTGAAAATAAAATTTCTAATACCGAGTTTGATGCACCTTTAATTTTTGGACTTGGCGCCGATTTTAAAGTTGGTAACGGTTATATCACTTTAGTGTTTGACTCGCTGTTTGCAGCTTTTAGTGATAACGAAGGAAACTTCCCTACGGATGTGGCTTTAGGTTATAAATTTAATTTATAATTAATTTACCTGAAGAATAATTGGTAATTTAAACTGTGTTTTTACTTGTTGCCCACGTTTTATGGCAGCATAAATTGGTGGTAAACTATCTAAGCTACTTTCAATAATTTCTTGAATATTTGGCAACTCTGCAATGGTTAAAGAGTCTGCTGAGAATTGTTGAATTTGCAATTGCCCTTTTTCTGAAATTAAAAATTCTAGAATAATTGTATCATTAATATCTTGAGTAACAACAAAGGTTTCTTTAGCTAATTGTGAACTTATGTGATTAGCTAACGTAGTTTCAAAACATTGTTTTTTATTAGTTAATGTGTCTAAAGAATCGCAAACAGGAAAGCTAGGATACGTGTCTACTTCGTTCCAATTAAATGTTTTTAATTCTTTTTTTAGAATAGCATCTTTTGATGTCTTTTTAGCTTCAAAATATTGACAAGACACTAATAAAAAGAATATAAAAAAAGTTGCTATTTGTTTCATATTAAACAAGTATCGCCGAAAAATACGATTTTTTGGTTGATAATTGTATGTTTATTGATTGATGACCATAAAAAAACCGAAGTAAAAACTTCGGTTTTAACTATTTAAAAGTGAATTTACTAATCAATTTTAAATGTTATTGGTAAGCTGTAAGGCACATTAACTTGTTTACCTTTATCTGTACCAGGTATCATTTTTGGTAATAAATTAATCACTCTAATGGCTTCTGCTTCTAAATCTTTATGTGGCGCTCTAGCTCTAACATCTACAACATCTCCATTAACATCTATTTTAAAGCTTACAAAAATGCGTTTTACACCTTTTTCTAAACCTAGATTATTAGCTAGTTCTGTATTGAAATTTTTCATAACATGTTCGTTTATTTTGTTTGAAAAACATTCTTTTTGTTCTTTAATATTAAATACTGTTTCACAACCTTCTATTAATGGAACTTGTTCTATAACACTAAAAGGAACATCTATTTGATTTGAATCGTGAATGTAATCTCCTTTTGGTTCTCTAACTTCGATTTTAATATGTCTATAACCATCAGATATTACCAAAGCATGATACCATTCTTCATTAGTGATTTGCGCTAATTTTGATTGTTTCAATCCTTCTTCTTCATCAGTTAAATTATCTAAATCTTCAACTAATAATCTTAACGTTCCTCTTTCTGGGTTACCAACCCAATTATCTTTAGATTCTTGGATTTCTTTATTATTAAGATAATCCTGATATGTGTTATCATTTATTTCATCTAAGATGTTTGCCGCCTTACCATTTTTTAACTTATAGTCCTCTGCCATAATTATAAACTTAGCTTTAAGTCTTGCATATTGGTCTAAAGTATTTAGGTAATTATTAGTATCTGTTTTATTCTCTGAAAACAATTTTCCAATATTATCTTTATACTTACCCCTATACTCTTTCAAATACTTTTGCACTAACTCTTCTTCCGTTAATGTAGTTTGTTCTGTATTTGCTTTATTAGTTTCGTCTTGAGAACATGAAGAATATACCAACATTACTGTAATCATTGGTATTAGTAGCAAGTACTTAATTAAATAAACAGGTTTTGATTTTGATTTTTGTAACATAATTATTCGTTTTTTGATTAATGATTGTTTAAAAAATGGATTAATGAAAGGCAACGATTTTACATCAAAAATTTGCTGTAATAAACGTTGGTAGTAATCTTTTTTATTGACAGTTTTTATAGCATTTTGATCGGCAATATACTCGTGCACTTGGGTTAAATATCCTTTATATATGTACACTAATGGATTAAACCAAAGTGCAATTTTTAATACTTCAAACCATAATAAATCTATGCTGTGTTTTTGTTTGACATGAATAAGCTCATGTGCCAAAATAGTTTCTTTTTGCTGTTCTGTAAGTTGGCTACCAATAAACACGTAGTTAAAAAATGAAAAGGCAACTGTTGTGTTTGGTAGTGATAAAACTTGATATCCATTAGACTCTATTTTTTTAGCTTTTGCCCATAATTTTAAAAGTTTTGACAGCTTAAAAACAAAAATTAAAAATGCAATACCACAACCTAAAATGATAAGATTATTAAGTGTTAAAAATGAGGTTTGATTAGCAATAGTTGTAGCTTCTGTAGTAACTTGTGTTGTTTTTGGGACGTTACCCAAAACAACTTCAGGTAAAACAACTACATATTTACTTGGTATGGTTTTAGTAAAACTTTCAATTTTAATTAAAGGCAAGAGTAACGACAACAATGAAGTTGATAATAAATACCATCGGTTGTAATTAAAAAACGTTTCTTTTTTTAAAAGCACTTCATAAACCAATAAAAAGATAAGTTGAAAAGCGACTATTTGAATGATATAGGTAACCATAACTATTGGTTTTTATTGATTTCATTTAAGATGTTTTCTAGTTCTTCAATATTTATATCATTTTTCTTCACAAAAAAAGACACCATGCTTTTAAAAGAACCTTGAAAATAATTTTCTACTAACTTATTTAAGCTTTGATTGCTATAATCTTGCTTTTTAAGTATTGGAAAATACACGTGACCTTTTCCTTGTTTTTCATAATCTACAAATCCTTTGGATTCTAAAATCCTAACAATTGTAGAGACTGTGTTGTAAGCTGGTTTAGGTTCTGGAAGTATATTAATTATATCTTTTACATTAGCTTTTTCTAGCTGCCAAAGTACTTGCATGATGTCTTCTTCTGCTTTTGTAAGTGCTTTCATTTTTTTAACTAAACTTTTAGTTGAATAACACAAATATAACTAAATATTTAGTTTGAACTAATTTTTTAGTTGAAAAATGTAACATAACTGAAGTTTATTCGTCATATAAACAAAAACTTATGGATATATTTTTAACCATCATTGGCTTTGCTTTTATCTTATTAGGCTTAGCTGGAAGCATCTTACCTATTTTACCCGGTCCGCCTTTAAGTTGGGTTGGTTTACTTTTTTTATATATGACAGATGCTGTACCAAGCGACACTTCATTTTTAATTATTACTCTAATTATAGCTCTATTTATTTTAGCTTTAGACTACATCATACCTGCAATTGGTACTAAAAAATTTGGTGGTAGCAGAGCAGGAATGATTGGCACAACACTTGGTTTAATTATAGGCTTAATTGCACCTATACCTGCGGGAATAATTATTGGACCTTTTGTTGGTGCTTATTTAGGCGAATTATCAAACAAATCAGATTCTAAAACGGCTTTAAAAGCAGCTTTCGGCTCTTTTTTAGGTTTTGTAACAGGAACATTTTTAAAGTTTATTGTAGCTGTAGTTTACTTAGGTTTTTTTGTTTCCATTTTTTGGGAGTTTAAACACCTTATGATATAATATTTTGTAAAGAAATATTCTTAAAATGAAAAAGCAACATCTAGCGATGTTGCTTTTTCTTGTGTGTAAATGTAAATGCTATTAACCAAACTAAGTTTGAAAGGGAAAATACTTAAATTAATAGTCATTACAAATATAAGTAATTGTATCTTATACACTTACGGCAAAAACCGCATAGATGTTGTGGTAAAAACCGTAAGTCTTAAATATAACGCAAGTTTCGGAGTCTTTTTTTAATGAAAAAAATCTGAAGATTTTTGAAAAAAATTCTAAATGTAGCCCTTTTCTTTCGCGATTTGAATTAAAGTTTCATCTTTACCATCATCAACAAAAAATAACTCTTTAAGATTTTTCTTTCTTTTCTCAATTGCACTTAAAGTTAAATCAAGATGTTTTACTAAATCTTTTGTTTTTATACCCAATGATAATAAGTGGAGCATTTTATGATTTACTAAATCTAAAGTAATTGGATTCTGTAAGCTTTTTCTTAAAACTTTGTTTATGGTTCCACTATAAAAAGGCGGATTACCCTGAATGGCTTGAAAAGCACTTGCTAACTCACTTGATGTTAAGTCACTTTTTATTAAAAACCCTTCTGGATTTATGGTTTTAATAATATCATGTATTCTGTAAACTTCCTCAAACATGGTGAGAATTACAATTTTAGCATCTTGCTCTACCATTCTTACTCGTTTAGCTAAGTCTTCTCCTGATTTATAAAGACCATCACTTGATTCTGGAATACTAATATCAAAAAAGTAAATATTATAGGGCACGCCAACGTTTTTGGCTTTTTTCATGGCTTTTAAGGCAGAATCGCAATCTGATGCAATATCTATTGTCAAAGATTGATTTTCTTTTTTAGTAGCCATTAAAGTATGCATATAGCCTTCAATAATCATTGGATGATCATCAACCATTAATATTTTAAGCTCTTGATTTTTCATAATTTTAGTTAGTTTGTATGTTTGGGACAGTTATAAAAATTGATGTACCTTGATCTGTTTTAGATAAAACTTTAAACTTAGCGTTTATCTCTTTTAATCTATCTGTGATATTTTTTAGACCAATTCCGGATTTAGATTTAGTTTGATCAAAACCTACACCGTTATCAATTATTTTTAAAGTTAAAGTATTTTTTTCTAAACCAAAAGCAATGTCTACTTTAGTTGCTTTTGCGTGTTTATAGATATTTTGCATGGTTTCTTGCAAAATTCTGTATAAATGAATTTTTATTTTATTGTTAAGCGAATCCCAACTGATACTTGAGTCTGCTTCAAAAGAATATTTGATATTATAGGCTGTCATCTGTGTTTCGATTAATGTTTTTACCATATCGTAATAACCTGATTGGTTAACAAAATCTGAATTTAACTCGTGTGACACTTTTCTTATATCGTCTTCTATATTTTTTAATTCTGAAATGTAATTACTTCTTTTTGAAATAGCTTCATCTGTTTTAACAAGGTTTAAACTATCTAAGCTTAACCTAGCACCAAAGAGTCTTCCTAAAATACCGTCGTGTATTTCTTGAGAAATTCTATTCTTTTCTACACTTCGGGCTTCGTCAATTTTTTCTTGTTGAGAAAGCATTAATTTATAGATTTCTTCGTTGGCTTCTTGTTGCTGTTTTTGTAGTTGTAGTTCTTTATTTTTTTCTCTTTGTGTTTTTATGATGTATAAGAAAAATAGAACTCCTATAAGGCCTACAGTTGTAAAGATTAACCATTGTCTTTGTCTAGAGATTTGTTCTTTTTCTTGAAGGATTTCATCGGTTTCAAATTCTATTCTAGCAAATTTGTTTCTATTTGCTCTTTCTTTTGAAATTAAACTATCATTTAGCTCTATATGCTCGTATAAATATTTTTTTGACTGTTCTCCTGTTTCTGTTCTTGCTTTTAATATTAAAGCATCTAGAATGGTTTGATTTTCATCAACTTCATGCGCTTTTTCATAAGCTATGTTTGCATATTTTTTTGCTGAGTCTATTTCTTTCTTATATAGATAAAGCTCTGATATAAAAGATGCTATAACAGATTGCTCTACTTCAATTTCTTGATCTAATGAAAACTTATATGCCTTTTTAAAAGTCTCTTTGACTTCGCTAGCGTTAAAATCTTTTTTTAAAAACTTAGCATAAGCTAAATTTGATATTATTGATACATAAGTTGGTGGATCTGCTGTTTTAAGTGCTTCTAAGTTTTTTATTTCACTTAAGACTTGAATGGTTTTGGAGTAATCACCTTTTCTACGATAAGCTATTCCTATATTCATTTCAGAAAAGTCCTTTAAATATTTATAGCTTTCTCCTTTTAATTTTTTTGCATAGCTTAATGCTTTATTGTGATACTCAATAGACTTATCAAACCGTTTTACTTTACTTGAAACAATACCAATTAAATTATTTAATGCCCATAACTTATAATTTATTGCATCTGATATTGGTAGCGTTTTAGCAATCTCGATACCTTTAATAGCATTTATTTCTGCTCCAATATAATCTCTTTCGGATTCTTGGATATTTGCCATGTTTAATATTACACCAACTTCATTTTCTCTATCTTTTAAAAGCTCATATAGCTTTCTAGAATTGTAAAAATAATAGTAGGCACTATCATTTCTTTTTTGGCTGTAAAAGTAATAACCCAAATTGTTGTTGGCATAAGCCATCTTTAAAGAGTCTTCTATTTTAGAAGATATTTTTAAGTTCTCTTTATTTATTCTGTATAATGAATCATATTTTCCAGACACAATAAATAACCAAGATAAAACTCTGTTGCTTTCTAAAATAGTTGAGTCTTTTCCGTAATCTTTTGACAAGTCTATCGCTTCTCTAGCATATTGAAATCTTTTGGATATATCTAAATCTGAATTATTTGCTAACTCTCTTAGTCTTATAATTTTTAAAATAGTACTTTCTTCTTTTACTTGTGGTGTAGATGTAAAAGAAAATAAAGTAAGTAGTAATACTAAATTGAGAATATATTTCACCTTATTGAATGCTAAAACAATCAAATTTAAAATATTTTAAATAAAAAACTAATCCTCTTCTAATACTACTATTAGAAGAGGATTAAACATATATATTTTTTGTACTCTACCCTTGTGTTGGTACACTCATTCCTTTTTTATCTGTCATTGAGATTAAATCTACTTGTACTTTCTTTACTTCT